>DATEHP010000126.1:0-8322 GCA_035279505.1 Candidatus Sulfotelmatobacter sp.
AACAAATTCGCCTTCACTTCAGTCCTATCCGTCCCGCCAAGGCGAGCCTCTCACGTTCCATGTCGGGTTCCGAGTTCCACTCCCCGAAATTCTCTGGATGCACCCGGCACTGAACCCGGATGCGTACACCATCCTGACGAACCAGGCCGAGCCTTCCCGTCAGGCAGGTGCATTCGGGGCAACGAAGCTCAAAGCTCTTTCCAACTTTTTGGATGGTGAGTCCGTATATCACTTCCTCGATGCTACCCAAACTGGCCTGAGCGCAACATCCCAAGAAGGTGGCTGCCGGCCGCTCTTTCGTGGTGTTACCAGTGCCATTACCGACGCCATTCGACTGGCCGGTAGGGACACGATAACTTGTTCCAGTGGGGCATATTCTCCTAATTGCCGGCGCGGTCGTATGTGTCGTCCTGGTCTTAATGAAAGTGGTATTCGACCGGGCGGAGGCACGCGACAAAAAGGAGGAGGATGACAGATAAGGATGTTGGTCAGGCAAAAAAGCTGTCGTTCGATTGCGACGCGAATGGCTTGGGGAGACGGTCGCTCACTTCCGCCAGCAACGCCATCTTTGATGCAATGTCCCCGTTCAGTTGCTTCTCTTGGAGGCGCCACCGCCAGTTGCCGCCATGAAGACTGGGGGTATTCATGCGGGCTTCGCTCCCGAGTCCTAGCATGTCCTGCATTGGGACAACGCTGAGGCAGGCGGGCGAAGCTTGAGCCGCGCGAATGAAAGCCCAGTGAATGCCATCTTCGCAGCGGCCGAGATACGATTCGGCATTGCGGCGTTCGTGCTCGGCGGCGCCAGAGTGCCACCAGCCGACCACGGTGTCATTGTCGTGCGTTCCGGTGTAGATGACCTTTCCCGCCGCCCGATGCGGTAGATACATGTGCGCGCCTTCGTCGCCGAAACCAAATTGCAGCACACACATCCCAGGAATTTGCAGCCGGTCCCGCAGAGCATGCACCTCAGGCGTGATGTAGCCGAGGTCTTCGGCGAAGAACGGCAGTCCACCCAAGGCGTCGCGCAGCTTGAGGAACAAATCGTCGCGCGGGCCATCGACCCAGCGCCCATTCACGGCAGTCGGATCGCCGGCCGGAATTTCCCAGAATTGATCGAAGCCACGGAAGTGATCGAGGCGGATATAGTCGCAATGTTGCGTCGCCCAGTGCAATCGCTGTATCCACCATTGATAGCCGCGCTGCTTCATTACATCCCAGCGATAAAGTGGATTTCCCCAGCGCTGTCCGGTCTTGCTGAAGAAATCGGGAGGAACGCCCGCCACCACCTCGGGCTCCAACTGGCCATCCAGGCGAAAGAGTTCGGGATGAGTCCAGACATCGGCGCTGTCGTGGTTCACAAAGATGGCAACGTCGCCGACGATGCGGATGGCACGCTCCGCACAATATCGACGTAACGCGCGCCACTGCTCATAGAATGCAAACTGCAAGGCGCTGCGCACCCGGAGGTCGTCCGCGAGTTCCTCCGTTGCTTTTTTCAGCGCTGCCGTTTCCCGAGAGGAAAGTTCGTGCGGCCATTGATTCCAGGGTTCGAGCTTGTGGCGGGCGCGCAGCGAGTCGAATAGTACAAAATCATCGATCCACCAGGCGTTCTGTGTGCGAAACGCCTCGAAACTGCCAAGAGCTTCCTGAGAAGCCGATTTCAGGAAACGGTGTGCCGCTTCAAAGAGGAGCGGGAGCTTCTGCGCGAAAACGTGGTCGTATTCGACGGGGCCGGAGCCAGGCGGAAGCGCATCAAGCTCTCCGCGTTCGATCCAGCCATGGTCAGCAAGGCGTTCGAGGCTGATCAGCAGCGGATTTCCAGCAAAAGCAGACGTCGCGGAATAGGGCGAATTCCCGTAGCCCAGCGGGCCCAGAGGCAGAACCTGCCAGACGCCCTGACGGGCGGACGCAAGAAAGTCTACGAAGCGATACGCGGCGGGACCGAAATCGCCGATCCCGCCGCGTGAAGGCAATGACGTCGGATGCAGTAAGATGCCTGCGGCACGTGCAAAAGACATGACCGCCGCTACATCCCGGACTCGCTGCCGGCGCGGGTGAGCGCTTTGAGCTCTTCCTGGTTCCGCTTGATCTTGCCGGACTTCGTCATTTCATCGACGAGGTTCGAGACAAACAACCCAAAGCGCTCCTGCTGCTTTCCCTGCAGCAGAGAATCGCGAATCTGATCGCGCTTGGCGGCGTAATCCGCGTCGGTAGGTTGCTGGTTCTCAAGTATCTGGAGGACCGCGGCATCCGTACCGCTGCTGATCGGACCGCTGATCTCTCCGGGCTTCAGGGTAAACGCCACCGCAGCCTGGCCAGACATGGAACCGACGTCTGGCACCTGCCCGTCGGGCAGAACCAGATCGCTCGTCTTCATCGTCGCACCGAGCTCTTTCGCCGCCTTCTTCAGATCGTGGCCGGCTTTGGCGCGATCGGAGAGTTCCTGGGCCTTCTGCGTCAGGAGAGTCTTCGACTGGTCGTTCTTGAATTCGTCCTCAATGCGGCTGCGAATCTCTTCAAAGGTCGGGGTTGCGGGCGGTTTGATGGCTAGCAGTTCATAAACCGCGGTTCCTTGTGAGGTCGAAGCTAGATCCGGTGGAGCTTTTTCCTGTGCCGCAAAAACAGCTTCCATGAATTGAGGGGACGGACCCAGGCCCGGCAGCATGTCGCGGCGGGCGAAGAAGTCCGACGTGATTACCGGAATGTTTTGTTTCGCGGCAGCTGCATCCAGGCCTTGAGTGCGCGCGTCCCTCAGCAGGCTCTCTGCCTGGCGCTGCGCCAGCTGCTGGGCTTTTTGATGCTTGAGAGCGGGCTCGATGTCGCCCTTTACCTCGTCAAGCGACTTCATATGCGCATCCTGCTTGTCGTCAACGCGGATGATGTGAAAGCCGTAGCTACTCTTGACCAGGTCGCTGATCTGGCCTTTGGGAAGCGAGAATGCAGTTTTCTCAAATTCGGCGACGGTCTGTCCGCGCCCGATCCAGCCGAGCGACCCGCCTTCCTTCGCGCTGCCGGGATCCTCGGAATATTTCTTCGCCAGATCTTCCAACTTCGCACCGCTCTTCAATTGCTTCAAAAGATCCTCGGCACGGCGCTGCGCTTCCGCCATGCCCTTCTCGTCGACCTTGCCGTCTGGACCGGGCAAGGGCGTCTTGATCAGGATGTGACTGACTTTCACCTGCTCCGGCACGCGATATGCGTCACGATGCTGCTGGTAATAACTCTGCAGGTCATCCTGGGTAACCGTCACACCGCTCTCGACCTTGTTCGTGTCGATGACGGCGTACTTCACCTTGCGCTTTTCGGGGATGGAGTTGGCATAGCTGGCAAGATGGCTTTGATAGTAGGCCTTCAACTCGCTGTCGGTCGGGTGGAGAGCTTTCTTGATGTCGTCCTGCTTCAACACCGCGTAGTCGAATTTGATCTTCGTATTTTGCTTTACGAACTGATCATGAATTTCGGAATCGCTCACGCTGGCGGTGCCTGAGATCAGCGCCTGAAGCTTGGTCAGGAGAAGGTCATGGCCGACGGACTCTTCAAACTTAGTGGGCGTCAGATTCGCCCGAGTCAGCATGTCTTCATATTCCTGCTCGCCGATGAAATTGCCGCCGGGAAAGAAGGTCGCGGCGTAACGGCCGTGCTGCAATTCCTCTTTCACCTCCTCAGGGGTCACGCGCAATCCCATGTGTGTTGCCTCACTGAGCAGTGCCTGTCGGGTGATCAGTTGCTCAGCGGCGCGCTGGGAAAAGAAAGGCAGCAACATGCTCATGTTGGCAGTGTTTCCCTGCATCTGCTGCTGCAGCATCTGTTTGGCCGTGGTGCGCACGTCATCGGCGGAAATGTCGCTGCCGTCGACTTTGGCGACAACGCCCTTGCCCGGGGCACTGCCAAAGACATCCCCTCCCAAGCCGCCGGGAATCAGCGTGATGACCATCGAAGCACAGATGATCAGCAGCAAGCCTCCGAGGATATACTTCGTGGTTTGGCCAGACGTCTGTAGAAAGCGAATCATGTTCTTATCACTCCAGAATAGACAGGCGAATTGTTAATTATAAACTACCGCGCTGCGTAGAAATGGCTGGCCTCGTGCTCGTTTTTGACGATGCGGCCAGTTCCGAGCGGCCGAGCCGCGCAATTCACAGGCATCGAAAAATCCGCTATTGAAACGAATTAATAGAAGTGTTATCCCTTTCATCGACGCTTTTTCGAAGTTGTTGGCGCCAGTTACGAGCGCGCAGCTGCAAAGGAGCCCATGAAACCCGGCAAACGTCTATCTCTTACTGTCTTCCTTCTAACGCCATTCATATTGAGTTCGTTCCTGGCAGGCCAGCAGAAGACTCCGGCCGCACCCACCGAAAAGGAGACGGCGCAAATCAAGCTGACGCTCCGCGAGGGTTGGACCCTGCAGACTTCCGCGAAAGTCGAGGCCAAGGGGGAAGTGATTTCGACTCCCGAGTTCGGGGCGAAGGGATGGCATACGGCAACCATTCCGAGCACGGTGGTAGCAGCGCTGGTCAAGGACAAGTCTCTGCCTGAGCCCTTCCCCGGAATGAACCTGCGCAGCTTCCCCGGCGTGAACTATCCAATTGGCGCGAATTTCTCGAACATAGCCATGGCGTCCGACAGCCCCTACGCGGTTTCGTGGTGGTATCGCAAGGCGTTCACGATTCCCGCGTCATACAAAGGGAAGACGATTTGGCTGAAGTTCAATGGGATCAACTACCGCGCCAATATTTTCCTGAACGGTAAGCAGATTGCGAAGTCGGATGACGTAGCGGGAGCTTGGAGAACCTACGAATTCAACATTACTGCGGCGGCGAAACTTGGTGCGGAAAACGTGCTGGCAGTGCAGGCGTGGGCGCCGACCGATCACGATTTGGCCATCACATTTGTCGACTGGAATCCCGCGCCACCCGACAAGAATATGGGATTGTGGCGGGAAGTATACGTGACGACCAGCGGACCAGCTGCGCTCCGCTATCCGACTGTGGTTTCGAAGCTGAATTCTCCGGCGAATGACAGCGCCCAGCTTACCGTGACTGCGCAACTGAAAAACGGCACCAGCAGCCCTATTCAGGGCAAACTCCGGGGCAACATTCTTCCTCGCCCGCACAATGCGCCAGCACATCTTGACGAGCCTCTCGTTTTTGAACAGGACGTCGAACTCGGGCCCAACGAGACAAAAGACATCACCTTCACTCCTGACAAATTTTCCCAGCTTATCGTCTCCAACCCTCATCTCTGGTGGCCCGCGCAAATGGGCACGCCGTGGCTGTACTCGCTCTACATGGAGTTTAAGGTTAATGGCGCGACGAGCGACTACTCCCACTCCGACTTCGGTATCCGCGAGATCACTTCAGATCTGAATTCAGTCGGTGGCCGCCAGTTCCACATCAACGGCAAGAACATTCTGATTCGTGGCGGGGGATGGACTCCGGACATGATGCTGCGCGAAAGCCCCGAGCGGTTGCAGGATGAATTCCGCTACGTGCGCGACATGGGGCTGAACACGGTCCGACTGGAAGGAAAGCTGGAAACGGAGGAGTTCTACAACCTGGCCGATCATCAGGGCATTTTGGTGATGGCAGGATGGTGCTGCTGCGATTTCTGGGAGCGCTGGCCGCGCTGGCAGCCGCAGGACTTTGAGATCGCGAAGCAGTCGCTGCGCGATCAGATTTACCGGCTGCGAAGCCATCCGAGCCTGGTGATGTGGCTGAATGGAAGCGATAATCCTCCACCGCCGGATGTGGAGCAGATGTATCTCGATATCGAGAAAGAACTACTGTGGCCAAATCCAGTGGTGTCGTCAGCTACCGGAAAGAAGACCAGCGTTACGGGCGACAGTGGCGCAAAGATGAGCGGGCCCTACGAATACGTTGCTCCGAGCTACTGGCAGGTAGATACTCCCGAGGGCCAACCCGGGCGCAAGCTATGCAATCCGGGGGGATGCGGGGGTGCTTACGGATTCAATACCGAAACCAGCATGGGGCCTGCGGTTCCGCCAGTCGAGAGCATTCGCGCGATGGTCGGCAAGGATCACATGTGGCCGATCGATGATGTGTGGAACTATCACGCGGGCGGCGGGGAGTTCAAAACCATCAATGTATTCAGCGAGGCGCTGGCGAACCGCTACGGCAAGTCGGACAATGTGGAAGACTTCGCCATCAAGTCACAGATGCAGACGTACGAAGGCGTGCGCGCCATGTACGAGGCGTACAGCCGTAATAAATATCAGTCGACTGGCGTGATTCAGTGGATGCTGAACAATGCGTGGCCGTCGATGATCTGGCACCTGTATGACTACTACCTGCGTCCGGGCGGCGGATACTTCGGCGCCAAGCGGGCAATGGAGGGGCTGCATCCGATCTACGGCTATGACGATCGTGCGATCTGGGTGGTCAGCAGCCAATACACCGATGCCAAAGGGCTCAAACTCACAACCAAGATCTACAACCTCGATGCGACCGAGAAGTTTTCGCAGGAGAATTCAGTCGATGCTGCGGCTGACAGCACGGCAAAGATCTTCACGTTGCCCGATGTCTCCGGACTAAGCAACACCTATTTCCTCGTGCTAAAGCTGGCGGACTCAACCGGGAAGCCCGTGGGATCGAATTTCTACTGGCTGTCAACTAAACCGGAAACGCTCGACTGGGCAAAGTCTACATGGTGGATGACGCCGACTGCATCGTACGCGGACTTCACGGCGATCTCGCAGCTTCCCAAGGTGAAGCTGAAGGTTAGCGACCGTACCGAGCACAAAGGTGAAGAGGCAATCACGCATGTGACGATTGAGAACCCGAGCAAAGCCCTGGCGTTCTTTGTGCGGTTGAAAGTTGATAAGGGCGTGAAGGGAGAGGAAATCCTGCCAGTGGTCTGGGAGGACAATTACATTTCGCTGCTGCCAGGAGAGAAGCGCGAGATTACGGCGACATATCGCGTTGGCGAACTGGGCACGGCCAACGCGGCGGTGGAAGTTAGCGGGTGGAATGTGGAGTGAAGAGAGATTTGGTAATTGAGTAATCGGGTAATTGGGTAATTGAAAACCCTGGAGACGACCTCGCGTTACAGTTATTCAAATTACTCAATTATCCGATTGCCAAATGCAGAACTGCGAAATTCGGCTACACGTGCTGGGAGACGGAGAGAATATTTCCGTCTGGGTCCTTGAACCACGCGATTTTGTCTCCGGTTGGCGCGGTCCAGATTCCCAGTTCGTCTTGCTTGAAGAAGCCGAAGATCTCGAAGTGCACGCCTTTCGCGGCCAGTGACTTTACCACATCTTCGATTCCAGAAACTTGCCATCCCAGCACGGTGAATTGTGCCGGTGTGAAGTCCTTCATCTTCGCCGCCCGGATCATGATGCCATTGGCATCGAAGACCAGCGCGAATCCGTCATCTTTCACGAAGCGCAGACCCAGAACGCCTTCGTAGAAGGCCCGAGCCTTTCCTGAGTCTTTGATCGGAACAAACGCGACGATGTTCGTCGATCCCAGCATGATTAATCTCCTCTCGAAGCGTGAACGTGAAGCAAAGATTAAGCTATTGCCGTGGATACGTCATTACGCTATTGTGACAATGAATGTCGAGAAAGCGACAGCGGGTTCACGTCTGTCCCAGGCTGCCGTCACCGGTGACCGCGCTGGCCTACGATCTTGGACACGGTCATGCCATCCCGGAGCACCTGCATCCGGAGGATCAGTTGGTTTATGCGTGCCGTGGCGTGATGACGGTCCGCACGAACGCTGGAACGTGGGTCGTGCCCACACAGCGGGCGGTCTGGATACCCGCGCGCACTCCGCACAGCATTCTCATGTCGGGCGCGGTGTCGATGCGGACGATTTACCTGCGGGCTCGTCTGGTACGGCGACTTCCACGAGAATGTTGTGTGGTGAACGTTTCTCCTCTGCTGCAGCAGATGATCGTTCATCTCTGCACCGTAGGTAAGCTAAACCGCCGATCGAAAACTCATGCGCACCTGATCGACGTTCTGATCGACCAGCTAGAAACCGTGAAGGCAGTTCCTCTACAGTTACCCAGCCCCTCCGATCCGCGAGCCGCACGTGTCGCGGCTGCACTGCAGGGCAGCCCCGACAACTCCCGTTCTTTGGCGTGGGCGTGCAAGCAGGCTGGGGCGAGCAAGAGGACCATCGAAAGGCTGTTCCAGCAGGAAACGCGGATGTCGATGGGAAAATGGCGACAGCAGCTACGGTTGCTGCGATCATTGCAGCTTCTGGCAGCGGGAGAAAAAATCAGCTATGCCGCTCTGGAAGCGGGCTACAACTCACCCAGCGCATTTATCGCGATGTTCAGAAAGGCACTCGG
>DATEHP010000127.1:0-10190 GCA_035279505.1 Candidatus Sulfotelmatobacter sp.
TCTTCATACTTACGCTCGTCGACAAACTTCTTCTCAGCTTCGGACTTCTGATAGCCGCTACGCGCATCCCGCATCAGCTCACTCAGGTGTATCGGCACCTTCTTCTCGGCGATTACCTTTACGATGGCATTGGCTTGCCGGCGCAAGGCAAACGGATCCTTCGATCCGCTGGGCACCAGCCCTACCGAGAACATCCCAGCAATCGTATCGGACTTGTCGCCGATCGACAGTATTCCTCCCTCTAACGAACGCGGAATGTCGTCATCGGTCGACTCCGGCTTATAGTGATCGTAAATCGCGTCGGCGATCGCAAAACGTGTCGCCTCCGGCAGACTTGGATCGAGTTGCTGAACCCGCGCGTATAATCCGCCGATGATCCCCTGCAGTTCGGTGAACTCTTTCACCAGTTCGGTAGTCAAGTCGGCCTTCGCCAAACACGCAGCCTTATGAATGACGCCGGGCCGAACGGCTACCTCGTTCTGCTTCAGAATCTCGCACAACCAGCTGCATAGTCGTTGCACGCGCTGCGTCTTATCGAAGTAGCTGCCGAGATCTTTCTGGAAGGTGACGTTCCTGAGTAAATCGAGGCGCTCGAGCAGCGATTTCTTCTGATCGGTCTCCCAGAAAAATCGGGCGTCGTTGAAGCGGGCCCGCAATACACGCTCATTCCCCTGGCGGATAAATCCATGAGGATCGCCGTCGGTATTGAGCACGGCCAGAAAATGCGGCAGTAGTTTCCCTTTCGCATCTTCTAACGCGAAATATTTCTGGTGATCGCGCATCACCGTGACCAGCACTTCTTCCGGGAGTGCCAGGAATTGCGGCTCAAACCCGCCAAGAATAACCGAAGGGTACTCAGTCAGATTCACAACCGTATCGAGAAGAGGCTTGTCTTCACGCCAGCGCGCACCCGGAATGGTGCGAGTGGCGGCATCGAGCGCCTTGCGGATCTGATGCTCGCGTTCGTCGCGACCCAGGACTTTCGCGGCGCGGAGGGAATCCACGTAGGCGGATCCTGGCCCCGGAATGGTGACTGGAGCGTCGGTGAGAATCCGGTGCCCGCGGGATACGTTTCCGGCACGAACGCCGTCGAATTCCATTGGCAGGGTTTCGGCGTCGAGCATCGCGACCAGCCAGCGCACGGGCCGCACGAAGCGCTCACTCGGCTTGCGCCAGTACATGTTCTTGGGCCAGTAGATGGCCGAGATCTCTTTGGGCAGGCCTTCCACTAAAATTTCGGCCGCGGTGCGACCCTTCTTGGTCACCTTGGCGGAGATATACTCGCCCTTCGGTGTGGAAACCTTCTCCAGGTGGGAGACATTCACACCGGCCTTCTTCGCGAAGGCGTGGGCCGCCGGTGTCGCCTGGCCTTCTTTGTACGCGACGTTCACCGAGGGCCCAGTCACTTGCTCGACGACGTCGGCTTGGGCGGCGGGGATGCCCGAAGCCATCAAGGCGAGCCGACGAGGCGTTTCCAAGGAACTAATCTCTCCTCCCAACAAACGCTCGCGTGTGAGCAGCGCGCGCACGCGTTCGCGTAATTCCTGGGAGGCCGCATCGATCATGCGGGCCGGAATTTCTTCGCAACCGATCTCTAGCAGGAAATCTGGCATGCGTTTAAACCATCAAGTATCTCAAAACTGCCGGGACCCGATTGTGATGCGAATCACAATTACACTGACAGCCGTTCATCGCTCTGCGGGCACTTATCCAACTGGCGATAGCGACTGTTTCCTGGGCTTCGCTAATGCCTTTGGCGTGGGCTCAGGCTCATCTTTTTCTGCGATGGTCTCGCTATTCTGATCGACCCATGCTTTGGCAATCCCGACGGCCAGGGCACGGACTCGCGCGATCACTCCCACGCGCTCGGTCACCGAGATCGCGCCACGGGCATCGAGGATGTTGAACAGGTGCGAGCATTTCAGACATAAGTCGTAGGCGGCGAGAAGTGGAAAGCGAGACTTCTCTCCCGCCGATTCACGGGATGCAGTGACATACTTTCCGACGAGTTCCTTGCATTCTGCCTCATACAAATCAAAGTGCTTCCAAGCCTTCTCCACGTCGGCAGCTTCAAAGTTGTAGACGGAAAACTGCAACTCGTCGGCGAGGCGAACATCGTCGTATTTCACGGGCGCGCCGGTCTGAGGATCGCGCGCCCAGACGATGTCATAGATCGAATCGAGGTCCTGCAGGAACTGCGCGATGCGCTCCAAGCCATAGGTGAGTTCGGCACAGATTGGAAACAGATCCACGCCACCGCATTGTTGGAAGTAGGTGAACTGCGTAATCTCCTGCCCATCGAGCATGACCTGCCAGCCTACTCCCCATGCGCTCAAGGTTGGAGCTTCCCAATTGTCCTCTTCAAACTTGATGTCGTGATGGCGCAGGTCGATGCCAATCGCTTCCAGAGATTCCAGGTACAACTCCTGCACATTTTCTGGCGGAGGCTTCAAGATGACCTGCAACTGCATGTGCTTGAAGAGGCGGTTGGGGTTTTCGCCATAACGGCCGTCGGCCGGACGGCGCGACGGCTGCACATATGCGACCTTATACGGCTTCGGCCCGAGCACGCGCAGAAATGTTTCCGGTGCCATGGTGCCGGCACCGACTTCAACGTCATAGGGCTGTTGGAGGACGCATCCGCGCTCCGCCCAGAACGTCTGCAAGCGGAGAATTAACTCCTGAAAGGTAAGCGGGTTGGACTTGGCTGGAGTCACAGATGAATTCAGGATTCGAAGGTTAATCGATGATTGTAACGGATGGAGCGGCCAGCCGTCAGCTAGCGGCTACGCCGAGGGGTGAGAATCTAATCGATTTTGTCCAGCATTCCCGCGGTGACCAGCTTCTTCTCAATATGCCGTTGCAGGATTTGGATTAGAAGTTTGCGCAGGTCTGCGGCTTGTGATTTGGGCCAACTCATGCGGGCAAAGGCGTCCACGGGGGCGCGGAACATGCGGGCAGCGAGGCCTCGCGACTCGGCGGAGAGCTCCGCGGAAGCGAGACGCTTGTCGTCGGCGCACATCAATCCATCCGCGAGGGCGTGAAAGTAGGCGCGATCGCCATTCAGATTGCGGCCGCAGACCACGCAGTCGGTGAACTCCGGAAGGAAGCCGACCAGGCGCGTGAGCCACAGGTCGAAATACGTGATCGGCATCCAGATTTCCGGCCCGGTGAGCATCTGCAGCACGGAAAGCGTGAGGCGGAAGATGGCGTCGTTGGCTTCATGGTCGGGGAGCAACTCGTCAAGCAGCTCGGCGATGTGTCCCAGCGCCAAGGCGCGGGCATAGCTGACTTCTGATGCCATGGGCGACTCGAGAACTTCGCAGGAATCGAGACGCGCCAGTTCCTGGCGTTCGCGCACGTCGTAAAAGGCGCGCACGTAAGTCAGCGGCTCGAGTGCGCCGCCGAAACGGCGTTTGGATTTCTTCGCTGAGCGCGCCACGCCGTGGATCTTGCCTTCCAAGCGCGTGAACAATGTGACCAGCAAATCAGCCTCGCGTAGAGGATAGGTGCGCAGCACGATCGCTTCTGATTCGCGCAAGGGCATGTCTGAGCGTGATTCTAGTGGAAGCGAAGATCGTACGTCAGCCGATGGACCTCGGACGTCGGCTCTTAGAATTCGCGATGACTCGATAGTTCAAATGGACCACTCCGTCCGGGAACCTCTTCGTGGAAATCAGCTTGAGTGGAATCGACCGCTGCCTGGGTTGGATGAGCGGAATACCCTCTCCAATGAAAACCGGGATGACGTGAATGCTGAATTCGTCGATTTCGCCTTCGTCGAGAAAGGAAGCAATGATCTCGCCGCCGCCCATCATCCAGATATTCTTGCCCAGTTGGGCGCGCAATTTCTCAGTGAAGGCTTTGATGGGTTCGTTCACAACTTCGAATCCTTTGATCAACGATTTTTGCGGGTGGCGCGAGAAGAGGTAGTTCTTGATGCCGGGAGCGTAGGACTCCTTCATCCCCATCTCGATGCCTTTGCTATAGGTTTTTCTCCCCCATAAAATGGTGTCGATGCTCTTGAAGAATGCTGCCATGCCGTACTGGCCTTTTAGCCGGGGACTATCGCGCCAGCTCACGTCACCGTCCGGACGTGCGATGTAGCCATCGGCGCTGGTCGCGACATGGACGATGATCTTGCGGGATTTCTTCATGAGCGCTTGCCCCCCGGCGAGTCTCCGCAATGGGTTCCGATCGTAGCGGAACCTTGATAGACATCAACACTAGAGCAAGACATCCACTGGCGCACCTACGGATTCAGTGATCGGGAGGGAGGTGAGACTTCCGGTCGCAGAACCTGTAGCCGGAAACGGAAAGGCGCGCCTCTGATTCAGACGCGCTCCTTGGAAGAATCACTGAATCGGCGCAAATCAAAAAGATACGGGTTTAGCGGCCAAAATACTTGGCGTTGCGTTCGGTGAAGGCGTTCCACTTCTCCGGCAGATCGTCGAGCGCGAAAATGGCGGAAACCGGACACACCGGAACGCAGGCGCCACAATCGATGCACTCTACCGGATCGATGTACAGCAACTCTTCGGTCGCGTAAGCAGGCTCGTCTTTCTTGGGATGAATGCAATCGACCGGACACGCGTCCACACAGGCGGTGTCTTTGGTGCCGATGCACGGCTCAGCAATCACGTAGGCCATAAAGGTGTCAGTCTCCTGGGAGTTCCTGCGTCTATTTTACTACCGCAGCGGTTGATCGACCCGACATTCTAGCAAGAATACGGGCGGCGGGTACAGGCCCGGAGCAGGGCTTACCAAGAAAAATGGCCGGCAGCACAGGCCGCCAGCCATTCTCCTTCTGATCAGCAAAACTGACGCTCAGCGACGCCCCCAGCCACGGGATCCGCCGCCACCATGGAAGCCACCACCGCCTCCGTGGGACTCCCCTCCGCGGAAAGACTGTCCGCCGCGGAATCCACCATCGTTCCCACGGGCATAGCCACGGCCATGATCTTCGCGATAGCCGTCATGGCGAGCGGCGAAGTCCCTGCGACCTTCCCAGCCACGGCCCCATGCTTCGCGTCCGCGATCCCAATCTCGGCGACCGTACCAGCGATCCTGGTCCCAGCCACGACTCCAGAACTCGGCGGGATGGCCCCAGTGATACCAGGGGCCGACACCGACGAACAGTCCATCCACGAAATAGTCGGGGCCGTAATAGCCGTATGGTGCACAGGCATACGGATAATAGTTGTAGTACCCGTAGGCACAAGCCGGCGGTCCAGCCACATAACCAGGGCCGACACCGACTCCAATTCCAACCTGAACCTGCGCCTGCGAATACGCAAATGGCACCGTCAGAATCGCCAGCAACGCGAGATATTTCAGGTAACGCATACTCACCTCCGGTTTCCGGAACCTGCTTGTTTGCTACTTACTGGTTCCAGAAAGCTTTCCAATCCTTCTAGTTATTGGAACAGCGAAGCGGGCAAAAAGTTTCGGCAATCGGGGTGGTTGATTTCAACCATCCCGCTTAAATTCAACCACTTACGGCCCAAGCACCAAGCCGCCTCCTTGGCCGCTAAAGCCCGTTCTCCGGAGTCGCACGAACTAAGGTTACCTAGAACGCAAATAATAAGAGTGCGTTAATGTTCCGTAGAAGTGCGGTCATTTTCCGGAGAGGGGACAGCCCCTATGGAGAAGTTGAATATCGTTGTTTCGCTCATCACTGAACAGAATGATTACCAGCGCGAGCAGGCAGCGTCCGCGCAAGCTGCTGCCGCAAAGCTGGGAGCCTCAGTCCACATCATTTATGCGAACAATGATGCTGTACAGCAGACGCAACAGATTCTGAAATTCGTTCAGGAACCGAGTAAACGCCCTGACGGCATCGTTGTCGAACCGGTGGGTACAGGAATGCCGCAGGTGGCCAAAGCGGCAGTCTCGGCAGGAATCGCATGGGGCGTCATCAACGCCCGCGTGGACTATCTGCCTGAGTTGCGCCAACGTGCGCTGGTTCCCGTTTTCTCGGTGGTTTCCGACCACGAAGAGATCGGCCGAATTCAAGGGCAGCAGATCGCTACAATTCTAGGCGAGGAAGGCTGTGTTCTCTATCTCGAAGGCCCTGGAGTGGGCGATGTGGCCCGCCTGCGGACGAAGGGCATGATGTTGAGCAGACCCCAGAAGGTTTCCATCAAGACTCTGAAGGGTGATTGGACGCAGCGGAGCGGTTACAACGCCATCCGTTCATGGCTGGCGTTGAGCACTTCACGCGAACTTCACGTTGGAATGGTCGCTGCGCAAAACGACGACATGGCCATCGGTGCTCGCCACGCCTTCGAAGAATTGAGGGATACGAAAGAACGCGACGAATGGCTAAAATTGCCCATCATCGGATGCGACGGCGTTCCCAAGGCAGGCCAGAGCTGGGTGCGACAGGGACGTTTAGCGGCGACGATCTTCTCGCCGCCACTCATCGGTGATGCGATTCATTTGATCGCAAACTCGCGGCTCACTGGCACGCAGCCGGAAGAACGAACGTTAGTTGTCCCAAGTTCTTTCCCGGCGTTGCAGGAACTGAAGCGCACACGTTCCGCAGTAGCTGGATAAGGATACTGCTTTTCGTCTCGCTGCTTGGCGATCCACAGTAAGCAGCTACCGCGGTGTGTAAATCCATGTCTGTGCAGTCGCCTGGTCATTATTAGCGTAACCACCCGCTAGCAATACCCTTCCATCTCCCAACCTGGTTTCGGTCATAAAGTGCCATGGACCGCTGATCTCACCCGATGCCACAGCGAATGTACCGGTACCGGGATCGAACACTTCCACCGTTTTACTGCCGCCGGCAATCAGAAGTCTTCCGGATTCCAGCGCCACTGCCTCTTCGGGCAATTTAAATCGGCTGTCGCGCATTGAGGACACCGCGCCGAATTTGCCGGTTTTTGGATCGTAGATCTCCGCGCTGGCCAGGTTCCCGCTCCAGTCACGTTCGTCGGAACCCCCCGCAACCAGAACGCGGCCATCCGGTAGGAGACCGGCGGTGTGTTTGTAGCGTGCGGTAGTCAGGCGCCCCGTCTCGGTGAAGTGCTTGGTCTGGGGATCATAGATTTCCGCAATCGCATTGAGTTCGTCGCCACGGCCACCTACGATGAGAACGCGCCCATCGCGCAGAATTGTCGCCGTGTGTGCGACGCGAGGAAAATGCATCGGCCCGACAGACTCGAATTTGAGGGTTGCAGTACGGAAGACTTCAGCAGAAGCGATGCCGCCGGGCGAGTCGTGGTCGCCGCCACCCGCGATGAGCACGTCGCCGTCAGGCAGCAATGTTGCGCTCGGGCTTCCGCGCTTGCCCGTCATCTTGCTTGGGAGCACCGCGAATTTGCCAGTCGCTGGTTCATATAACTCGGCCGAGTCGGTGGGACCATGGCCGATCCAGCCCCCAGCGATGAGCACTTTTCCGGAGCGGAGCAGAATTGCGATCTGGCCAACCCTGCCGATGCTCATGTCGCCGGTCGGCTGGAATCTTCCGGTGTCCGGGTCGTAGAGTTCGGCGGATTTATAGAAATCCTGATTGCGCCGCATGCCCCCGGCAATCAGGATTTTGCCATTGGGTAGCAGAGTCGCTGTATGACCCGAACGCGGCTCGAGCATTGGCGTGGCCAACGCGACTGACCCGGTGCGAATGATGGAAGGTGCACGAAAGGCGGTGGCAGTCAGAGCCAGGGTAATTGTGACGAGACTGGCAAGAAGCAGGCCGAGGCGATTCATTGGCTTCCTCCTGAAGAATCGGACGATTCAAGGGCTCAAGGGTTAGCCACCAAACGCCGTAGGACATCTTTTTACCGCAAGCTCACCCGGTTGGTTCGTTCTCGCTCGGAGGTGGAACATGGACGCAAAGATGAAGGAACGCCGAAAGTGGATGGTCGCGGGTCTGTTGGTGGCGCTTGCGTCATTTCTTATGACGCGCGCCATGCTCCATTTCGAAAGCCCGAAGTTGCCGGTCACCGCGGGTTCAACGCAGGAGAGCGCGATAGACGCAGGTGGCGAAAAGAAGAGCCGAGATTTCGCCTCCCTTGATCCGATGTTGCACTATGCGCAGTTGGAGCTGACCGAGAATGAAAGGTATCAGGGCGGCGGACGAAATATCTTTCGCATTGATATGGAAAGCAAAACGAAAAGAATCTCACCCCCACCCGAGCCAACCCCGCCTGCTAAGAGGGATCAACCAGCGCTGGAACAGATTCGGTTGAGGTTTTTCGGATTCGCGTCGATGTTCAACTCGCCTAGACGGGTCTTCCTCATTGAAGGTGACGACATATTTGTCGCCACTGAAGGAGAGATTGTTAACCGCCGGTACAGAGTTTTCAGGATCAATTCAGACTCGGTACAAGTAGAGGACTTGATTGAACACTCCGTCCACAAGCTTTCACTTGCGGGATAGTGCTTGTTACACCGAGACTGGCTCTTTTTTCTGGCTCGGCTCATACTCCACGATGTAGCCCGCCACGGCGCTGGCCGCCACGGTAAAAGGAGACGCCAGATACATCTGTCCGGGCCCGCTGCGACCGGGGAAGTTTCGGTTTTGCGCGCTGATAACCACTTGATCGGGTCGCGTCGAGACTCCGGGTCCAGCATTGATGCAGGCTCCGCAACTGGGCTCGATGACGCGCGCCCCAGCCCTTTGAAAGACGTCCAGGTACCCGCGCCGGAGGCAGTACTCACGCGTCTCTTGCGAGCCGAACTGGATGTAAAACTTCACCGAATCAGCCACGCGCTTGCCTTGCTGCAAGGCGTCGGATAGCACGGCAGCGTACATATCCATGTCTTCGTTCTTGCCGGCGGTGCAAGTGCCGCCGTAGGCAATCTCCACAGGAACTGGCGTATGTAGGTCGCGGATGTACTTTCCGTTGCCCGGGTCTCCCGGTGTTGCAACCATCGGAGTAATCTCAGCGGCATCCAGTTCAATCACGTGCGCGTATTGCGCCCCCGGATCGCTGTACAGGCCCTCAATCATGCCCTCGGCCTTCTTGCGATCGATGCCGCGCCGCTCGACGAGGAAATCGACTGCCTTCTTGTCGGGCGCGACAATACCGGTAAATCCACCGATCTCAGCAGCCATGTTCGTCATGGTGGCGCGCTCGTCGACGCTTAGTTCCTCGATGGCTTCGCCGGCGTACTCCATAACCTTCGCCAATGCCTTGCCGCTTCGGACGTACTCAAGGCTGAGGATTTTGAGGATGAAGTCTTTCGCGGCCACGTTGGGATGATTCTTTCCACGAATGACAACCTTGACCGACTCTGGCACGCGGACGCGGACGTCTTTTGTGATCCATGAATTGAAAACATCGGTCGTGCCAATTCCGAACGCAACGCAGCCGATAGCGCCAACATGTGGCGTGTGCGAATCAGAGCCGATATCCAACTGTCCCGGCAGGGCATAGCTTTCCAGAACAATGGAGTGGCAGATCCCCTCGGATCCTTTGCGGTCGGTCAACTCGCCATGCAGCCGGATGCCCTGCTTCTTGGCGAAATCCTGCTGCTTGAGCTTGAGTTGCGTGGCCAGGTCGAGCAGTCCGAGCTTTTTCTTTTCTTCCGAGATCACTTCATCAAGAAATGTCAGGTGATCGCGAAAGAACAGAATGCTCGAAGGATCATTGACCTTGGCATCTTTGCCGACGTAGTGCTCGAAAAAGATCGAGGCCATAGGGGTTACGTACTCATGGCTGAAGCGCAAGTCGGCCCGGGCAAAGCCAGTGTCGCCGGGCTTAACCGAGGGCACGCCCACGTCGCCCTTCTCACTGAGCATGTGCCGAGCAAAAATCTTCTCGGCAACAGTCATCGCTCGCGTGGCGCGGGCGCTCCCGTCCGCCGACTCGATGGGAGGAAGAAAAACCTTCCCTTGCATACGCGCGACATTGAACGGAAATAGCCCCCCGTACTCGATCACTTGACGCGTAATCTCATCCTCGCCGGCAGTAAATTCGCTCAGGGCGATCTCTTCCCCGCTTCGGATGCGATCAATCAGAGAGAAATTCGTTGAGGTCAGCAACCCGAGGTTCTGACAATTCTGCTTGTAAATCCGCTCGATGTTTTCGGCGATCACCACGCGGATGCCGGCGCACATCTCGGCATAAGGGGACTGCTCACGGCTCGATCCCTTGCCGCGCCGCTTTCCGCTTACCGCGCACACGAACCCGCCACGCTTTACATCGCCGCGGCCGATGGGCATACCATTGCCGCAT
>DATEHP010000128.1:0-13134 GCA_035279505.1 Candidatus Sulfotelmatobacter sp.
GCGCCCAAGGGGACGATTTTAGAACTTTCCTGAGCGACCTGTTGACGAGCACCGCGCACCCGCTCTGCGCATAACAGAAAACGGGAGCAGTTCAAGGTCCAAACGTCGTATGGTCCACTGCGCAAACTGCGGGGGCTGGTCAAGACTACGCGGTTTTCCGCATCATACGTCAGCGTGTTCGACGCGTCGTTGAGCAGGTTGCCGCTGGCGTCGAACGAATACCCGTCGGGGCGATTCGTCAACGCCCCGCTCGAACAGCCGAATGAGCCCGTAAAGATTGGCGCGCCAGCCCCCTTCAAGGCCTCCGCCTAGTCGGTCGAACGAAACCACGCCGGAAGGCTCAAATCCTCACGCCGCACAAAGCCTTCAGTCCAGTGATCCTTGTTGAGCTCGTAGGTGGAGATTTCAAAACCGCCGCCCTCCTTCGAAAATCCGGGCTTATCCTTAATGCGCTCGATGGCCGACGAGGCATCGGCTTTCCTCCCGTATATACCGATCAGTTTCCCGTCGCCGAACCGATCTGTGTGCCAAAGCAAGTGCACCCTGGCTCTCTTCCGCTGCGGGTGCCGCCGGAACGTTTGAGGACTGGAACGTTTACGCCTAGCCATGTTTATTGATCCAATCTTGTGCCCACTTTTTTATTCTGTTGAATTCACTTCCAGGGCCAGAGCCGCAACCAGCAACATTACCGTAACGCGCTGCGCAAACTCGCCTCGCGAAATCGTCCGCAGATTCGCCCGGGCGAGGGCGGTCCGTAATCCAGGTTGGAGGAATGTTCTGTTTGCCACCCTTTGCGAAACTCCTAGAAAAGTCTATGACGCCCACTGTCGCGAGAAACAGTCCGCCGAAAATTGCCGCTCCTGTTCCTTCTGCTGCCCCACACGGCTCAAGCAGTACGCATGCGCCCTCGCCGAAAGCCACTAAACCAAGACCTGCGTTCGCGGGCTTCAGTCCGCTTGTGCCATTTCCATATACGGTAGTGCCACTGGGAGTAAAAGTTGCAGCAACTTGTCCGGAGCTGTTGTAATCAGTCGTATATTGTGCCCCGCCTGGGATAGTCACCGTCACCGAGTCAACTTTATCGTTCTGGATGTCGTTCACCAGCTTTTTAAGACCCACATCCCCCTGACCTGACCAGTTCCCATTTTGCCCAAGCTCAATCCATGTGCCACCTCTACTTTGGCACTTAGTTGGGCTTCCGGTCTCAGGATCATCTTCGGAGTCGAAGCTACCGTTATCCCATACGCACTCCATGCCGGTCGGGTCAATGAACGTGAGCGGATTGTTTACCCCATAGCTGTACAAATTCCAGCTCTGCGGCGTCGTTGGGTCAGTCACAGAGCTCCCAAGAGGATCCGTCGTCATGAACCGGCCAAAACGATTGATGTAGATTCGCGCATCAGCATAATCGTTTCCGCTCTCCGCATCGCGTTCGTAGCTTGTGAACTTCCATTTCGTTGTTGTTCCTGTGTCGTACCACAATTCTCCAAAAGGATAATGTCCAAGCTGGCCGACCACGTTGCCACTGCCGTCCGTTACTATCCGGGGCGACAGGTGGTCTGTCTGGTAATAGTCCGTCGCACCACCTTCGATCTTCGCCGCGCGCTGCCCAAACGCGTAAATATATTCTCGGGAAGGCGCACTCGGCGCTGCGCCGTTGTCGTATTCCGCAATCACTTGCGAACCGGCATAAATGTACACCGTAGACGTCCCGCTGGCGGTCTTCTCGACGCGCAGACCATTGCCATCGTAGGTGTAAGTTCCCCCGCCTCCTCCGCTGCTTGAGACCACGCGGTTTTCCGCATCATACGTCAGCGTGTTCGACGCGTCGTTGAGCAGGTTGCCGCTGGCGTCGAACGAATACCCGTCGGGGCGATTCGTCAACGCCCCGCTCGAGCTTCCGAACGAGAGTGAATTCGAAGGGCCGCTGCCAGCCGTTACGGTCTCCGACAACCGGTTGCCGTAGCGGTCGTAAGACCACGATAAGCCCCACTGGGGATATCCGGTCGAGCCGTTCGTCTTTGCGCTGGTCACGCGAGCCAGCGCGTCGTAGGTGTAGTTCGCCGTGCGCCCTGAGTCTACGCTATCTGTGATGCAATCAATCTGTCCATTATCCGCTGTTGTCCCGGTTTGGCAGTTGTTGGAGTCGTATTGATACCAGTAGCTCAAGCCGAACAGAGTTTGCGCGCTCTTCGTGTAATTCAGGGTCGTTAATTGAGACCGGTTCAGCGAGTAGCCGAGATTCGCGACGATGCCATTTCCATAGGTGTAAGTGAGAACTCGATCCTCGGCATCGTATCCATTCGGGCTGGGGACGGTGACGTAATTCGTCGAGCCGCTCGCGACACCAACAACGTGTCCGACCGAGTCGTAGCTCTGCGTGACGCTGCGGTTCGAGGGGTAGGTCACCTGGGTGTGCTGGCCTGCTACGTTGAGTTGATACCCCGTAGTGTACGCAGTGCTACCCACAATCTTCTGCACCTGTATGACACGCCCATCTTTGTCGTAAGTATAGCTCTCGGAACCGGACGGGTCAGACATGCTCGTCAGCCGTCCCAGAGCGAACACGCCCGCGCCCCCTTGGTCGTAGGAGTAGCTCACGCCGCCCATGCCGTTTGAATACGTCTTCCCGGTAACTCTGTTCAGCGCGTCATAGGAAAAATTCGTGGTGACGGTGGTTGTACAACTTGTCTGGTTCGGAGCCGGAGCAGTTTTGCTGAGAACGTTTCCATTATTGTCGTACGTGAAGCTCACTGTGCACTGCTGTGGTGTATTGTTCGAGATCTCAGGGACCTTCGCCGACGCAGTGCGCCCAAGTCCGTCATATGTAGAAGTCCGCATTTGCAAGCCTTCAACCACTTGCGTGAGACGATCCGCTGCATCGTAGCTGTAGTACGTAGCCGCCGCGCCGCCGTTCGAACCTCCGCACATCGTTCCGTCGGAAGGGTACACGGTGAATAATGGAGGATCCATTCCCGTGTTGCTGACTGAATAGCTAGAAAAGGAATAGTTCGCGATCGTTCCGGTGGCGATGCTGGTCATATTAACCGTGCTACCCGAGGCGGACGCTGTCACGAGATTTGAACCGTTCAGCGCGCTTGCCAGCGCGGAGGCAACCGAACGGGTTGTGCTGCTATAGCCGTAGTCGACCTGCGTGTTGAATGTTCCGACCGTCAAGTAGACCGTTCCTTGATCTTGGAGCGGCGCCGAGCAACAGACCGAAAAACTCCCATGTGACGTCGTCCCAGTTGTAAACGGAGGTTCATCCACCTCGATGATTCTACCGAAACCATCCATCCATTCCTGCGTCTTGTTGCCGACTTCGTCGGTCGTGAGTACGGGGTATCCGTAACCATACACCGAAGGAGAACCCTGCTGGCTGGGTGCGCCGCTCACAGACGGTCCGTAGGCCGTCTGCTGTGACTGACCGTCGGGATGAGTGTCCGACGTCGTCCGGTCAAACATATCGTAGCCGTACGTTTCGTAGACCTTCGTCGGATTCAGCGGACCATAAGGATGGCTCGTACTCTCGACGCGGCCGCTGGAATCATAGCTCGTATCCACACCGGTTTCACCGCCCGGATCGTTGACGAGCAACTCGGAAACCTTGCGACCCAAACCGTCATAGTCAATTTGTGTATGCCGACAGCTAGTGCAGCCGGTTGAGGGATTCGTGTCGGCAACGGGAACGTATGTGTCGGCTTGCGTTGGTGAAGTGTAGTTGATCAAATTCCACCCGATCGGAAAGACAGTCGAGGTGGAACGGTCTAGAGCGTCCATGAAGTGGTAGTAGGTTGCTTGCCCATTGAAGTCCGTAGAAAATGCCGTCTTGCCGCTGCCATAGTAGTAGCCGAAGGTCTCCTTAAAAGACGCACCGCCCACCGAGGGCCCTGTAATGGTCGTCGGATAGGCATTGGTCGACTGGTTCGGCGTATAGGCTGGCGGCGAGCTCGTACCATTATCGGAAAAGTAATTGTCGGCGTAACTGTAGCCTGTAGGATTCCCCTTCGGGTCTACGGATTGGAGAACTTGGCCCGTCATATCGTAGGAAAGCTGAGTCGTGACATACGTGCTACCGCTGACCCACTGCTGAACGTTCGTTGGATTGCCACGGACAGTCAGAGCAGCTGGGTAATTGTAATCATCGTGTGCAGCCACGCCGGGCAGCGAACTCGGCGCGACGCTGTCGTACGTCGTCACTGTCTGCGACACTTTACTGCCCCCTCCGGGACACGCGGAATCCGAACCGGAATTGCTGCAAAGGGTGACACTCAGGGGCTTGTGGACGTTTGTGCCGCCATAAGTCGAAACGGGAGAACTAGCGGGAGAATAATAGGTCGTATAGGTGGCACGGTCCGGAACGGACGGAAAACTAGGTGATGCACCAGGATAGTATCCCCACTCCTTTACAGCAGTAACAAGCCCATCTTGTATTGAGTCGTACGAGTATGTAGTTTTTTTTGTGATGCTCGCTCCTCCGGGTCCCGGCACGGTTGTTGCCTCGGCCGTTTTCCTGATGTAGCTGTGGCCGATACAGCCGGGTATCACGCAGGCATTCGACATGTCCCAAGTTGTGGTAACTGTTGGCCCGCCGGAAGTCTGGACCTGTGTGGGCCACGCGCCGTTGTCCAGCGTGAAAGTTGTCACCGTGGTATTTCCGCCGGGGCTGGTCGTCGTCAGGCTTTGCTGGCAACCAACCTGATTCGAATTGCAGTTCGTGATCACGTGAGGAGTGTACGTCCATGTACCACCAGCGGAACTCCGCGAGTTCAGCCAGACGCCTTCATTCTTGTACGCGTCGGAAAACGTTTGATACGTGTACGTAATCTGACCGCCACTGGGCAGCGTCATGCTCGTCAATTCCCCATAGTAGGCCGTTTGGCCAGCGGGCGAACTGCAAACTTGACTTTGACCGCTGATAGTGGAATCGCAGTCATACTTAAAATTATAGCTCGTACCGTCGGGCAAACTAATGCTCTCAACCACCATCACGATGCAGTACTGGCCGGAACACTCCGCAATCCCGGACTGACGGAAGTTTGTGCTGACATTGATTTGAATAAGGTTGACCACGTAGTTCGAAGTGCTCCCCTGAGAATTTGGAACGCTGAAAAGAGTCTGTTCCGTGTGGTTCGGGTAAATTCCGCTGTCGTTGCCATCCAGAATGGTGCGACCTGTCGTGTCGCAAATGCCGTCCGTATGATAAGAATAGCCTTGGACGGGTGGAGCATTGCACCCGTAGTCATAGAGATAGTTTCCGTTCGGGTCCTCCGTGATCGCTGGCGGACTTGAATTGGCCCCCCAGAAGTAGAAGTATCCTAGCGTTCCATCAGGGCCGTAAACGGCCGCACCTGAATCACCACCTGAAACGACCGACCCTTGCATATAGTAGCCGGAAGAATCACTGGCGTAAGCGTTGCCAGTCCCAGTCGGGAAATAGTGTGTCGTCTGGTCAGGGTCAACATAGAAGCAAGAAGTTCCTTGCACTGAACAGCCAAAATTGCTGGCACCACCAGAAAGGCCCGTGAACCATGGGAGCAAGTGCCAACCTCCGCCATCCGGCCATGCGTTGCTACCGGCCACATTTAACGGGGTCCAGGCCCAGCTGTTCAGTTCATAAGCGGGACTCCAGATGTTGCTGTCGTAAACGATACGAAACTGAATTCCCTGCTTATTACCTCGCTGAGGAAGCGCGTCGCCTAACGGAATTTCAAGGTGCAGATGTCCATTGGCTTGTTCCACATAGCCATACTCCACGGGAGTTGGAGAGGAGAAGTCTGGCTGGCCATATTCGGACAGGTATTCCTGCGCTCTGACTTCCTGGTTGGTAATTGATAACAAGAACAATCCCGCGACCACGAAAAGGAAGCACCGAAGGAAACGCGCTACCAGAATTGTCGATACTTTGTTCTGGCTCGCGCTTTCTTTAATTCGTGGGCAAGCAACCTTGATCATTGCATTCCTCCTCCGCAGGCCCCGAAAGGCAACGGGTTATTGCTGAAAATCGGAGTCAGTCAACCCAGTATTGAAGCGGACTTGTTCCAATTGCATCGCAAACGTGCGCTGCCCATAGATGCTTTCCATCACCGAAAAGGGGAACAGAATTCCATTTACCCGACGATAGTCCGAGAACACGACCTCGTGGGGAATTCGCGGATCGAAGTGCCCCTTGAGGGGCACCTTGTCCTGGATACCTATCACCGCGAAAGTGGACGGATCAAAGAAAAAGTCCCTCTGATTCAGCTTGCTGCGCATTCCAGACGGGTCGCTTTTGGCCGGAAACGTTTCTTGCAAGCGAACGACATGCACCTGCTTGCCATCCTTCGTCACCAAACCAAGATGCTTTATACTCACAGAGGGGTCGGCCAGCGCAGCCGCCAATTCGGGAAAAGGGAAATTCAGGCTTACAATGTTGTCTGCATGCTGATTAACGAGGGTCTGCACCGTGCCGTCGCTTTCTTTTACCGAGGCCGTACCATTATTCACGATCGCTGACGAAACTCCCCCAGGGAGCGTCGCGTCTCTGCGGAACTGGCTGGTGCCTCGACCCTTTACGGTAACAGTGGCCTGTACTTGCTGGCCCGCTGAGTAATAAGTGACGTTTCCTGTGCCGGTGAAATCCTGAACGCCCGCCAGGATTTGCGCTCCTCCTGCAACGTTCAAAGCTTGCGTAAGAATAGTGATGGCCTGCGGATCGCGCTGCACAGCCGAGGAAGTTTGTTGGGCAACAACCGGAAGCGAAGCTAGGAAACTACCAAAACAACAAAGCAGGGCGAATCGCGTGGCACGCATCAAGCACCCCTCGGTTATAAAATTGGCACAGTTTTTATCCCTTTACCCTTCAGCCTGTCAACACAAATATTTACTTAGTACGTAAGTACTATGTGAAACTAGCAGCTTTCGGGCTCCCAGTTTTCGTTCCCACTGGAACCTACCGGCCTAAGAAATTTAATTAAGGATAATCAGCGTCGCGCGTTTCATGTCATTTACGGCTTTTTAAGGTAGCTCCCACAATGACTGGCATGAAAGAGATTGTTTCCGACGCTTACGATACTGAGCGGACCAAACGAATGGCTGAGATCGAGAAAGTCCAACTGATCGCTTATGAGGCCGTACCAATGCTTTGGCGCGAGTGCGCAAGTGCTCTGAGGGTGCAGGGCGTCCATCTTGGCCAGATATCTGCGGATCGGGCCGAAAGGCAGAAGCAGAAGCCTACGAGCTGCGAAGCGCGCAAAGGGTTTGACCGCCTCTGTGAACGCGGGCGCGTACCGCAAGTCCTGCCAGCTGTTTTGATTCTTGTTCGTGATGGTCCCGAACTCAGGGCTGCCCCCCTCCCGACCCTTCGGTCCTTCAATATGGAAATATTAAGCGCCCATTAGTAATATATACTTGACAGACAGACCTATATAGATTACCCTGAGACCGTATGAACGGGGAGCCTCACGATGACATTCCAATCAGAACTCCAATCCCTCAGGAAGCGGCGTAGAAGCAGGCTACGCCTGTTCTACATTTTCGTCTTTGCCGCAATTGCGGTATTTACCGTGGCAGCCCGTGCGAGCCAGTCTAGGCAAGGAGCGCTGACGGCGTTCGGCGTCGTTCTGGCGATTGGAGGGATTTGGAGCTTCGTCCGATTCCTCCGAGCGGCAGATGCACATCAGAAACTCATCAACCACCAAGCGATGAGCTTTGCTTTTGTTGCCTCGTTGTTTCTCACGCTCGTTGTCGGCCTTCTTGAGCGATCCGGACTCCTTTCGGGTGCGTCGCTTTTGGTCCCGGCGTTGATGATTGCCTTCTGGAGCATCGGCCTCATTCTCGCTTCCTGGCGGTACCAATGAAGACCCGGCTTCGCGTGCTGAGAGCGGAGAAGGAATGGTCGCAGGCAGAACTTGCCGAGACTGTCGGTGTGACTCGCCAGTGCATCAATGCGATCGAAACAGGAAAATACGAACCGGGGCTCGACTTGGCCTTTAAGATCGCCCGCGTGTTCGGCAAGAACATTGAGGAAGTATTCCTTTACGCGCAAGGCGAGCATAGTTCTCCCTCTTTTTGAGGCCGTTTCGAGGTAACGCATGGTGTCCAGTAGTTTGCACCTCCGAGTTTTCCGTTCCGTCCCGCACTCGAATTCTGTTCCTGCCGCCGCTAGGGAGTTGAACGTCCTGGAGAGTCACCGTGTCCCGAGGCTTTGACGGATTCGAAATCGATGAATTTCGCGATTCTGGTTTCGACTCCGGGAGAGATGCAGGCCGGGGTTCCTCCTCCGACTGGAACGGTCGCACCAACCTGCACAACATCCATCGACAGGAAGACCGGGCCGATAGCCTCGGTCGCGAAGCGCAGAAACACTCGGGGAGGGAACGCCCGCCGCTGGCCCGCGAGGAACGTGTTAAGGAGATTCTCTCTCAACCGAACCGTACCAGATACACAGATCGGGACAGGAATTATTCGTTGCGGGATTCGGAGACTCACTCGCTCTCGGAGGTTGGCAAGTTCCGCGTCGTAGCCACGAACGACTTAACCGAGTTCGCTTACCACAACGACCGCTCGCGCATAGAGAACGACCTCCTCAATCTGGTGCGCCAGGGCTTAATTGAGCAGCGAGGAACAAGCGTCTTGAAGAAAGACTCCCGTCAAGTGCTTACCTTAACCAAGCAGGGCCAACGCCTCATTCGCCGGCAAGGGTTTGTGCCGGAAGACCAGGCCATCTATCACGGATTTGTGAAACCCAAAGAGGCCCACCACGACGCCGATTTGTATCGCCTCTATCACAAAGCCGCGGATGAGATCGAGCGGAAAGGCGGCAAAGTCCTTCGCGTCGCGCTTGATTACGAACTGAAAGAGAAGCTCTACAAGAAACTGGGCGAAGCCCAAGCGCGCAAAGACAAGAACCCCGACAGGGGGAAAGGAGAGTTCGCCCGTGAGCTGCACTTGCCTGTGGTTCAGGGCAAGGTCGCGTTTCCAGATATGCGGATCGAATATGAAACGCAAGAGGGCGAACGCGCCCGCGTGGACCTCGAACTCGCCACCGGCCACTACCACGGCCAGCATCTGGCCGAGAAAGCCCGCGCGGGATTCCAAATCTATGCTCGGCCGCAGGATGCCGCAGGCTTGCGACGTATCCGTGACGAACGGGAAATCACCACAGCGATTCTGAGTTTCTGACGATGAGATTCCCTGAAGCGAGCATCGAAAACCTTCGTGCCCTGGGTTACACCGAGGATGAAGCGCGATTCCTCTACGTCGTTGCCACCCACTCCGGGTACTTCTCGACTCGCCAGTTTCTGAACTTCACGGGAGCCAAAAGCGGTGACAGGAGCATGGCGTTCACGCAGAAAGTCCTCGGCAAGGGCCATGCCACCGCCCAGCTGCTGCTTCGAAATGGGCGTGTCTATCACCTCTTTTCGCGTATCGTGTACCGCGCCATCGGACGTGAAAATCTCCGCAATCGGCGCGAACATGCACCGGAGCATATCCGAACTCGTCTTGTGATTCTGGATTTCGTTCTCGCGCATCTCAACTACGACTACCTCGAAACCGAGCCAGAAAAGATTCACTACTTCTGCGGACAGTTAAGCGTTCCCAGGCAGTTCTTGCCCGCTAAAAGCTACACCGGAGCGATTCACAAAAATGCGACGGAACGCTATTTTGTGGATAAGTTCCCGATGTTTTTTCGGCCCGGTTCGGGTAGCCCTCCCGTGGTGAACTTTACGTTCATCGATCCGGGCTGGGAAAATCTCGCAAGCTTCGAGAACCATTTGTTTGTTTACAGCAGCTTGTTCGGTCCCATTCAGGATATACATCTGACTTATGTAGCGACTCGCTCGACGCGCTTTGAAGCTGCCCGCAAGATGTTCCTCTCGATGGTGGATCGTCCTCCCCAAATCGATCCTGGCGAAGAAGTTCTGCGCTATTTTCGCCTGCGCAAGGCATGGGAACTAAAGAAGTACGCCCTGTTCTCGAACGACTATATCGCCCTTTTGAACGAATTCACGCAGCGATTCGGCAAGCACGCGTGCCAGGAAAGATACGCGGGATGGAGAGACGAACAGGTTTCAGACGGCATGGTGCGAAGCCAATTCCATGACCTCGCGCCTCAGCGAAAAGTGAGCTTCGAAACGGAATTGGTGGATGGTCAGGCAGCCTTATTCGAAGCGAAGCCGAAAAGAAAACGTGATGCCAAAACCGCAATCAAGGTGAAGGCAGACTCAGACGGTACTTTCAGTTCACCTTTCAGGCCAGTCTTCGCCGGAGAACAAAAGGAAGCCTCAGAAGAATAAACCAGATGCGCCAAACGAAAGCCCAAACCGCGACGCGGCCCGGAAGTGCAGTTAGGGCGGGAGCGACCCCCGTCCGTTCGGCTTTCCGCCGCCCAGACTACCCCGTGGGTCGCTCCCGCCCTTTTTCATCATGCAATGCAGGCTGTGCTTGCCCGCGAGCGGAGAATGGAATGTCCCGTCAAATAATCGGCCCTCAACTTATTTAACGCGATGGGATTAATGGAATGTCTGCCCTCACCGTGCAACACTCTTCAGGGCAGCGGTGGGAGACATCTGAAAGCTTGGATCGTATTCCGCATTCGCGAAAATATTCTTCACGTGAAGCGCGTATTTTTTCTTTGCGGGATTCTGCCGACTTCTTGTCCATTAGTACAAGTAGAGGGCGAGTTTTCCTCTACTGAGGCTGACGCGATATCCCAAAAGCTGTAGGGGAGAAACCGTTACACCGTGCTCCACAAAGAAATTCTTCATTTTCCGTGAGGCTTTTTTCTTTGGGGAGTTTCACCGACTTTTTGGCTATAGGTATATAGAGGGGACAACCTCCCCAAGACTGAGCACCTCAGCTTGCGGTCCGATGTTAGGCCCCCCGCATCCCGCTATACGTCAACGGCAATGTTCCAAGCGTCGCAGTTCAGTTCCACAACCCGAAAAGGAGACCCCGCATGGCAATTCTCAAAGCACCACCGCTGCAACCAAAGAACGAAACGATCCAGCTTCGCGTCTCGCAAGAACTGAAGTTCCGGCTCACGCGTTACGCCGAATTCATCCACGCAACTACGTCCTATGTCGTGAGTGAAGCCTTGAACCGCATCCTCGAAAAAGACCGCGATTTCAAAATATGGCTTGCGCAACACCCCGACACCGCTGATGAATTGCAAACCGAAACTAATTCCACGATGGAGACAGCCAAGAGAGCCTAATGCCTCGCCATTCCCAATTCGGTGTGCGCAAGAGTATAGCCTCCCCGCGACGGCTCGTCTTGCGCCTGGTCATGTTCGATCTCTCGCAAGGTTTCTTCAAGAAGTTAGCAGATTCGTTCGATGATTCGCCATTTGACGAACAAAGGCCTCATACAACACAGACGCTTGAACTGCCTCTAACGGAAGAAAGGCAGGAGACCACAGGGGAAGCAACGCTCGATGCCGCAGCGATTCACTCCCTTCGCAGCATGTTTCTGTTGCTGGACGATTGGGACCGCACGTTGCAGACTAGGAGAACAGAAAAATCTTTCGAGAACTGCGAAATCTCGATTGACACGAAAACCCACTGAGTACATCGTGAGCGAAATACTTTCGCAGCGGAGGCCAGCATGAAACCAGCCGTAATCTATGCCCGAGTTTCGAGCAAAGATCAGGAGCGCGAGGGCTATTCCATCCCCGCGCAGTTGAAGCTTCTCCGGGAGTATGCCCGCACGCATGAATTCGAGATCGTGCACGAATTCATCGACGTGGAGACAGCTAAGACGACAGGCCGCAAGCAGTTCGGCGAAATGGTGCGCTTCTTTCAGCAGAATGCCGCCTGCAGGACGGCCATCGTCGAAAAGACCGACCGGCTGTATCGCAACTTCCGCGACTGCGTAACAATCGAAGATTTGGAAGTCGAAATCCATTTACCTAAAGAAGGCCAGGTCATCGGCAAGGACTCAAAGTCGCAAGCCAAGCTCGTGCATGGCATTCAGGTTGTCATTACGCGTAACTACATCGAGAACTTGCGCGAGGAAGTGCGCAAGGGCATGCGCGAGAAGGCCGAGCAAGGCATCTATCCCAGCCGCCCGCCGCTGGGCTACCAGAACAACAAACTTGAACATACGATTGAGATTGATTTACAGAAAGCACCAATCGCAAGGAAGATGTTTGAACTGTACGCGTCGGGCCAGCACTCTCTTGCGAGTGTGCGGGAAACTCTCAAATCTGAGTTCGGCCAGCTCCTCGCCAAAGGGTACCTCGAACGATTGCTAAAGAACCCGTTCTACAAAGGACAATTCATCTGGGAAGACAAGCTCTATAACGGCACGCACACGCCGCTCATCAACGCGGAACTGTTCGAGCAAGTGCAAGCCGTCTTTCGCGGCCACAACAAACCCAAATACAGAAAACATGACTTCGCTTTCTCCGGCTTGCTGCATTGCGCCTATGACAACTGCGCGGTCACGGCGGAATTCAAGAAGAACCGTTACACCTACTACCGTTGCACCGGCTATCGAGGAAAATGCGATCTGCCTTACTTCCGCGAGGAAGAACTTGGCGACCGGCTCGCCAGCACGCTCCGTGACATCCATATCCCGGACGATGTTCTGATGCAGCTTGAAAAATCCTTGCTCACCGATAAAGGCCGCGAGGAAACGCTCAGGAAGGAGCAGGGCGAACGCTTGCAGCGGAGATTGACCGCAGTGCGTCATCGGCTCGATCAAGCCTACCTCGACAAGCTGGACGGGGAAATCGCCGAAGACTTTTGGAATCGCAAATCAACCGAGTGGCAATCGGACGAACAACAGATCTTGCTTGGCTTGCAAGGTTTGGAGCAGCCCCAGCCTGAAAGAATGCTCGATGCGATGAGGACTTTAGAACTCGCGAATAAGGCGTATTTTCTGTATGTTAAACAAGAACCATCCGAAAAAGCGAAATTGCTCAAAATGGTGCTTTTGAACTGCTCCGTAGATGCTGCAAGTGTTTATCCCACATACAGAAAGCCCTTCAACCTGATCTTTCAACATGCCAAAAATGAGGAATGGCGCGCCCGGAGGGATTCGAACCCCCGACCCCTAGCTCCGGAGGCTAGTGCTCTATCCATCTGAGCTACGGGCGCGAAAAACGAAGAAAATCTTGCCTGACTCCGCAACGATTCTATCAAGCGGAGC
>DATEHP010000129.1:0-27470 GCA_035279505.1 Candidatus Sulfotelmatobacter sp.
AAGAGAGTGCGACTCATGATTGCACCTCGGAAGAATCCTCGCGGAAGCCACGAATCCGGTGTGGCGATGATAACCGAGAATTGCCCCTGTCATCCTGAGGCCCGCGTCTTTGACGGCAAAGAACGCGACTCAGGATGACAACTCGGACTCAAGCGACCGCGGCGGCTTGTTCCCGTGCATCCAAACCCTCTAGAATCGTCGCGGCATCCGAACCACCAACGAGGCACACTATTATGGCCACTGCCCGCACGCAGAGATTCTTTGCTTTGCTGTTCCTGTCTTGCTGCCTGACCGCTGCCCTGGCGCAAAAGGTTTCCTTGAGACCGCAGAAGCCACCAGGTCCGGACTTGGCATACAAAAGATGGTTGGATCAAGACGTTCGCTATATCATCACCGATCAGGAGCACACCGACTTCGACAAACTGACAACCGACCAGCAACGGGACAAGTTCGTTGAAGAGTTCTGGGAACGGCGGAATCCAAGCCCGGGCTCAAGGGAAAACAACTTCAAGCAAGAGCATTACCGCCGACTGGCCTACACGAACGAACATTTTGCGGCGGGAGTTGCCGGGTTCCAGACGGACCGCGGGCGGATCTACATCCTTTACGGGCCGCCGGATGAGCGCGAACAACACCCCGGCAGTGGCGGCGTCAAGCTACCCGCGAGCACTCCCGACAGCATCCGCTTTCCCTCGGACGTTTGGCGCTATCACTTCATCAACGGTCTCGGCCGGGATGTAGTGTTCGTGTTTATCGACTATTGTCGCTGCGGGAAGTATGGTCTCCAAGAGGATCCGCCTAAGAAACGCATACCATCGACGAGAAACGGACAGTTGACTCCAGTGAAGGCCGCTGTCCTGAACCACTGACGCGCGATCCGTTCGACAAATCGTCTCCGAAGGAAAGAGAATAGGCTTCCAATCGGGGTTCGATCACTTGTAAATCAAATACTTCTCCCTGATCTTCCCGAACTTCTGCAACTCATCCATCCATCCTTGCGAAATGCGCCGTGGATCCTGGCCCGCCATGAGCGCGTCGTACGCGCTCTGGTTCACCAGCAATCCCTGCATCTTCTCGATCTTGAAATCTGCCGCGTAAAGCTTGTGCAGAGCGGCCGCCAGCTCAATGCCAAGCTCCGGTGCGTCGAAGCCGTTACGGTCCGTAATAACGATATTCACTCCCTGGCACGCCTGTCCGCTGTAATTGCTCGACGTAGGCGTAAACGTAATCGGCACAAACCGCACTCCGGCGATTCCGCGCGCGTTCAGGTAAGCGGCCAGTTCCCTGCTCTTCATCCAGGGCGCACCTACCAACTCGAATGGGGTGTCAGTGCCGCGACCGACCGAAACGTTTGTGCCCTCGATCAGCGCCACGCCCGGATACAGCGCCGCCTCCGTCACGCTGCGCAAATTGGGCGATGGGTTCACCCATGCGAGCCCGGTCGAATCGAACCAGTCACCGCGCTGCCAGCCCTCCATGGGGACAACGGTAAGCTTTGCATTGATCCCGCGCTCGGTGTTGAACATCTTCGCCAATTCGCCCATGGTCATGCCATGACGCACGGGCACCGTCCAGTAATTCGTGAAGCTGTCGTGCCCGGCATCTGTCAGTGGACCCTGCACGAATGCCCCGGTAATAGGATTGGGGCGGTCTAAGACGATCATCTCAATCCCCGCTTTGGCCGCGGATTCCAGGAAATATCCCAATGTCGTTTCGTAGGTGTAGAAGCGCACGCCGGCGTCCTGAATATCGAAGACGATGGCATCCAGGCTGCGCAGCACCTCCGGCGGAGGACGCCGCGCCGCATCGCTCCCGCCATACACGCTGTAGACGGATACGCCGGTCGCCGCGTCTTTCGAGTTGTTGATGTCGGTCGTGTCGAGCGTGCCGGTGACGCCGTGTTCGGGACTGAAAATGGCATCGAGTGAAACTCCCGGCGCCGCAGCGAGCACATCGATCGTTCGTTTTCCTGACGCGTCGACCCCAGTCTGATTCGTTACCAGACCGATGTGCCGCTTAGCCTCAGGGGCGGCACCAGCCGGCTTGAGCACGTCGAAGCCATGCTCTTCGAGCACATCGATTCCCGTCTTCACGGTGCCATTGCGCGCACTCATGCGCCGTGCCGCGCTGAAGGCTTCGTTATAGCCTGTAATGCTCTTCCATCGCAGCGCTTCTTTTTCGCCGGCAGTCAGTAGCAGCGCCGCCGCGACTTCAGTCGCGACCTTCGAGCGCAGCCCGACCGCGTTTCCCTTCCCTCGCGGATGCACGGAATTGGTCAGCAAAATGACATAAGCATGCGTTGTCGGATCGATCCAGATCGATGTTCCCGTAAAACCGGTGTGCCCGAACGAACCTACCGGGAATAGATCACCGCGGTTCGACGAAAATGGAGAGTCAATGTCCCAACCGAATCCGCGGAGAACGGGCGCCGACGGCGGCTGTTCGGGGGAAGTCATCTTCGCAACCGCTTCTGGCGACAGGATTCCATCGCCGCCATCCAGCAGGGCCTGCGCGAATTTCGCCAGGTCGTCTCCGGTTGAAAACAGTCCGGCATGCCCGGCCACGCCACCCATGCGTCGCGCCGTGGGATCGTGGACTACGCCGTGCAGCATTTTTTCTTTCTCGTCGTACTGTGTCGGTGCAATCTTCACCCGCCACGCTGCGGGAGGCACATACCGCGTATGCGTCATCTTGAGCGGGGTGAAGATGTGTTGCGCCGTGTAGGCATCGAGCGTCTCTCCAGAGACCTTTTCGACGAGCGCACCCAGCATGATGAAGTTGATATCGCTGTAGACAAAACCCGACCCTGGAGTCGTTTCCGGAGGCATGACACAGGCGAGCTGATAAGCCGTCTGCTTCCCTTCCCACGCGGTTTCCAGATCCAGATCAGGTGCAAGCCCAGAATAGTGCGTCAGCAACTGCCGTATGGTGATGTCGTCTTTCCCATTCTGCGCAAACTCAGGGATGTACTTCGCGACCGGATCATTCATCCGCACCTTGCCCTGCTCCATCAACTGCATGACCGCCGTGGTGGTCGCAATCACCTTGGTGAGCGAGGCCAGGTCGAAGATGGTGTCGAGCGTCATCAGTTCCCGCTTCGGCTCCAGCGAGCGATGGCCATAGGCCTTGCGATAAGTTACTTTTCCGTCGTGGCCCACGACCAGCACGGCGCCGGGAATGTTGTTATCTGCAATCGCCTGCTGGATGACGGCATCGACCGCGCTCAACTTAACAGGATTGGAGCTTGTGGCCGAGGCAGACGCGGGGTGAGACTGGTCTCGCGCCAGGAGTCCGGCGGCGTGATTCTCTTCCGCTTGAAGAGCCGGAGCACACAGGGCGCTAGCCAACAACACGCATAAAATGACGGTGGGGAACGAGGAATTGCAACGTCCGCGCACAAGGACGAAAAAAGCTTGGGGCATCGAGTTGAACCTGAACGAAGAGATGGTTTGACTTTACACAACCTCGCGGTAAGCCTCAACAAACGCAGGTAATCGTGCGGATGCCTCGATACGGCGGGCAGTGAGATGGCTTTACCAGGCTCCCGCAACTCTGCTATAACGCGCGAGGACCAGAATTATTCAAGCGAGCACGCAGATTCCCAACCGCACACCAACTCTAGTCCGGGCGTTTGACCACCAGGAGCAGCAGTTCTCGACCGTGTTTTCCCTGCTGCATGACGCCATCGCACAAGGCGCGTTTCCAGCCGCCTCGCTGGCCGTAACGTACGCGGGCAAGCTTGTAGCGCTGAAATCGTTCGGCAAGTTTGTGTACGAAGAAGATCTCAAGGGTGCCCAGTCCTTGTCGCGCTCTTTGCGACAGGGCGGGGATTTTGACTTACCTGTTGAGCCGACCACCCTGTTCGACCTGGCCTCGGTCACCAAGGCAGTCGCGACGACGACCATGGCGATGATCCTTTACGAGCGGGGTATGCTGGAACTCGATGCTCCGGTGTCGGGCACTGTTCCAGAATTCCTGACTAGCGACGACGCACGACGGCCGGCGGTGACCTTCCGCACGCTACTGGCGCACTCGTCGGGGCTTCCGGCGTACGAAAGGCTTTTCCTGAAGGCCTGGAGCCGCGACGAGTTACTGAAGGCGGCTTTTTCAATGCCGTTGACTGCAGATCCGGGAACGCGCGCAGAATACAGCGACATCGGATTCATCCTTCTGGGCATCGCGCTCGAGCGCATAGCGGGTGAGCCCCTCGACACGTTTTGCCGGCGCGAAGTATTTGGGCCACTAGGCATGTCGAACACGACCTTCAACCCGCGCCGAGAGCTTCGCGCCAGGATTCCACCGACTGCTGATGAGCGCGAGGGCGATACCAGCGCTGCGAAACCACACAGCACATTTCGCAAACGCATAATCCAGGGAGAAGTGCAGGACGAAAATGCTTTCGTGCTGGGAGGCGTGGCCGCGCACGCGGGACTGTTCTCGACCGCCGAAGATGTGGCGCAATTCGCGCACGTCATGCTTTCGGGAGGCGGTTCCATCCTGCGGCCAGAGACGATCGCGTTGTTCACGCGGCGCGAAGATAGTCCCGTCGGCACATCCCGTGCGCTCGGCTGGGACACACCCTCTGCGCCCTCACAGTCAGGCACGCACTTCGGGGTTCGCTCCTACGGCCACCTCGGGTACACAGGAACCTCGCTGTGGATTGATCCCGATCGGCAGTTGTCCATAACGTTGCTGACCAACCGGACGTGGCCCGATTGCTCGAATCAGGCCATCAAGCTAGTGCGGCCGAAGCTCCATGATGCGATCGTGGAAGCGGCCGATTCGTTGCTCCTCTGAGTCCTTGCGTTTGGATTATCAACCCTCGCATCAACGCTGGCGAGCAAGCGTCTGCGATACACTGTTGAGCTCTCCGCTTCGGATCGCGGTTAACAATCGAAAGGCACGCAACCTTGACTCCATCCCGGCCCCAGAAGTCTGATCTCCGGCAACTCCCCACCGAACAAATTCTCAGTGCGGCAACGAATCTCGACCAGATGTCGTCGCTGGAAATCGTGCGGCTCATCAACGAGCAGGACGCCACCGTCGCGGCGGCCGTGCAGCGTGCTCTCCCGCAAGTCGCGCGCGCCATCGATGTTGTAGCTGACGGACTCCGGCACGGTGGACGCCTGATCTACGTTGGGGCAGGCACCAGCGGACGACTTGGGGCGCTCGACGCATCGGAGATTCCGCCGACGTTCAACACTAGCCCTCGGACGGTGCAGTACATCATGGCGGGCGGAGCCAGGGCGCTCGGGGCGTCCACCGAGGCGAGCGAAGATGACACGGCAATGGCAGTGCACGAGATGAAGAAGCGGAAACCCGGACGGCATGACGTAGTTCTTGGTATTGCGACCAGTGGGAGAACACCATTCACCATCGCAGCCGTCGAATATGCCCGCGGTCGCGGAGCACGCACGATCGCGCTGACCTGCAATCGCAATTCTCCTCTGGAGCGTGCTGCGGAATTTGCCATTGTGACTGAGGTCGGGCCTGAGGTCCTGGCCGGGTCGTCGCGCATGAAAGCGGGCACGGCCCACAAGATGGTGCTCAACATGATCTCCACCGGTGCGATGACGCGGCTGGGTCATGTGTACGGCACGCTGATGGTGAACGTGTGGACGAAGAACGAAAAGTTGGTACAGCGCGCTACACGCATCGTCGAGCAGGCGACGGCAACAGATCACCAGACTGCTGCGCGCGCCTTGCGAGATAGCGGTAACCGCACACCGGTAGCGGTTGTGATGGTGGCCGCAGGCGTCTCCCGCTCGAAAGCGGCCGCCGCGTTGAAGAAAACTGGTGGCCACGTCCGCCAAGCCATTGCGGTGGCGAAGTCTGACGAGTAATCAGTGACCTGTGGTAGGATTCCTCTCCAGCGCCCGCAGGTACGCCTCGACTTCCTTCTTCGCCGCATAGGCTGCCCATCCCGCGGGTGTCCCGCCGAATACGATGTCCTTCACATCCAGTTTTGCCCCACGTTCCACCAGGAACTTGACCACGTCCAGATGCCCATTTCCAGCTGCCTGGTGTAATGGCGTCGAGTGGGAATGCCCGCCGACAGGATTGAACCGATTCGGATCTTCGCCGCTATCCAGCAACAGTCGAACGATTTCCAGGTGCCCATACTGTGCGGCGAGGCCGAGGGCCAAGTGACGGTGTTCCGGGACCGCGTTCGGAAGCAAGCGGCGAGCCTCTTCGATACGACCGAGTGCCGCCGCCAGCGGGAGGGTGATCCGAGCCCCGCGCGCAAAAAGCGCATCGACGGCCTGCAATTCGAACAGGACGGCCGCAGCCCCGGCGGCGATGTCTGGATCTGCTCCATGGTCGCAAAGCAGATGGATCAGATCCATCTGCACGCCGCATTCGCGAGGAACTCTGCCCGTCGCAACCAGCAACAGCGCCTCATTGAGTGAAGATTGCTCCACTCCCGCGTCGAGAATGACTTTCGTGATCTCCACGATGTTTTTGGGCAACTTATTGTGTCGCACCGGGTTCTCGGCCACAAATTCCAGCAGCGTGGGATTGCGGAAGTAGTTTCCACCTTCGAATTCGACGTGCCGGCGCGCAAGATTCGGGTATCGCTTGAGATGCGCTTGCAAACGTTCTACATCTCCTGCATCGAGGAATTCGACCGCACGACGAAATGTGGCGTCTTCAATTCTTTCGTGATGTGGAAGGTTGAGTTGATCGCCAGACTTGGGTTGTTCAGCCCGCCGCTTCAGTTTTGTCCAGCTCGAAAATCCATACTCACGCGCAATCGCGAGTTGCGCATCGCTCAGGGTCAAATGCGCGGCGAATATCTCGACATCCGAGGCTTTGGCCCAGCGCGGATGAAACTCCCGGACTCGCTGCGCGACGGCGGGATCCTGGTTGGCGTGCGCCTTGAGCACGTCCTTCGCCTGGTACTTGAGGTGTTGGAGGCTCGGTTTTTCGGGAAGAGGTCTTACGGGCATAACGAACTTCCTTTCGTGCGCCCGAGGTCCGCATATTTCCGGGCAGAAAGTCAGTTCGTACCGTGATTGTCGAATGCAAGGTGGACTTCTGTCCTCTCCGCGGACCGGCAGCGCCCTTTTGCGCTAACGCCGATGCTAGCACAGCCCGAGGAACCGCCGACAGTATTCTCACAAAACCTTCAAGAGGTCAAAGGGTACTCTGCGATCGGTACCGGCGCTTGCTCGCATCCCTCGCGGGGCGTCAGCAATGGCCAGCCTTTACGGAGGACGTAATCCAGCCAGGCTCCCGCCACCTGCGAAGTCAGCACTGCCGCGACCACCAATGTCGTGTAAAAACGCGGGCTGATGATTCCGGCATCGAAAGCCACGCTGGCCAGCACGATGCCTGGCCCGCCCCTCGCATTGGTCGTCACCGCGAGATTCATCAGATCCAGCCCCCGGAATCCGGCCAAACGTCCCGCCAACGCCACCGATAGAATCTTGACCACGCAGCTTCCCACCAGGAATGCGGCAATCATTCCCAGCGAGGTGCCGCGAATCAAGTCCAGTTTGAGCCCGACAATCGCGAAGTACACGGGGATCAGCACGGCAAAAGAGAATTTCCCGATTGCGTCCAGTGCCCCGGCGAATATCCGACGCTTCTTGTGAACCACCGCAAAGCCCGCAAGGAATGCCGCAAATACAAGGCTGATGTCCAGCGCTCCGGCCACCACGCAATACGCCAGCATGACGGCCATTGCGTATGCGACCGGCGATTGCCGCGCAAAGATGTTGAACCTGGATTTATTGATCCGCTTCACCACACGGGGAATCAGGGTTAATCCCAGCACGAAGAAACCGATCGTGGCCAGCAGGTGGTAGAACATCTGCCGCGGGTTCAGAGCAGATTTTCCTGCTAGCGCCGTAGCCACAGCCAGCGCAAGCCAAAGAACAATATCCTCCAGTACCGCAACGCCGAGCACCAGTCGCGCAAAGCGGGTATGCAGAATGTTGAGATCTGAAAATATCTTCGATACGACCGGCACGGAAGTGACCGCAACGCCGACTGCCAGAATGATCATGAGCGACGCCCGGTTGCCATTGGGACCAGCAAGCGATGGTCGGACTAGCCAAGTCCCAAGGAGTAGCGCCAGAGCGAACGGAATCCCCGTGCCCACAATCGCCAGCCACCCGACTTCGCGCCGTTCTTCGCGGGTGAACAGTTGCTGTGTTTCCGCTCCCGAGAGAAACATCAGCAGCAACAAGCCCAGCCAGTAGACAAAATGAAGGACGCTCGGCTGCCGACCGGTCGCACTGGTGATCCACGATGTCGCGGCAAATCGTCCGAACACTGCGGGTCCAAGCACCACACCCGCCAGAATCTCGCCAACCACTTTGGGCTGACGTAGCTTGGAAAACACATATCCCAGCACCTGCGCGAGCGCCACCATCAGGAGAAGTACGAACAATAAGGAAGTGAGATCGGAGTTCGACAAGGTTTGCCCGCGTCTTGGATGCAGCCAATAAACCAGGGTTTGCCGACTGGGGAGTTTCCCTATAGGTGCTGTAGTGTTCGTGGTTTCTACCCAGTATCCGCTGTAGCTTGAGCCTTTGACTTTCGTCCCTGTACTACCGTTCCATGGCAGTCAATCACCCGAAAACCGAAACCCCGTTACAATCAAAATTCAGGACTCATTCCAGGACTCTTTCATGGATAAGTTTGTAATTCGCGGCGGAGAGCCGCTGTTGGGCACGGTCCGCGTGAGCGGTGCAAAGAATGCAGCTCTTCCCTGCATGGCCGCCGCTCTGCTGACTGATCAACCGGTCGTTCTTGAGAACATCCCTCAGGTCCGCGATATACAGACCACCCGCAATCTGCTTGCGGCGATGGGTGCAGAAGTCGAACTGGGTTACGGACGCGCCCAGCATCGCACGACCATTCATTGCGAGAATCTCGCTGCTCCTGAGGCATCATACGAATTGGTGAAGACGATGCGGGCATCGACCCTCGTTCTCGGGCCGCTGGTCGCGCGGTGTGGCAGGGCGCGAGTATCCCTTCCCGGAGGATGCGCCATCGGCGCACGTCCGATCGACCTTCACATCAAGGGGCTCGAACTGCTAGGGGTCAGGATCACCCAGGAGCATGGATACATTGAAGCGCAGGCGGATCGCCTCAAGGGAGCGGAGATTGTTTTCGACAAGATCACGGTGACCGGTACGGAAGACCTGCTCATGGCGGCCACTCTCGCAGAGGGACAGACCGTCCTGCAAAATTGCGCGCGCGAGCCTGAAGTTGCCGATCTTGCGGACCTGCTGAACAAAATGGGAGCCAAGATCGAAGGTGCGGGCACGGCTACGATTCGGGTCAAGGGTGTCAATAAGCTGAAGGGGGCGAAGCATCGCATCATCCCCGATCGCATCGAAGCTGGGACATTCATCATCGCCGGCGCGATGACCGGCGGTGATCTGAACGTGGCAGGATGCGAGCCATCCCACCTCGACGCGCTACTCAGCAAGCTCCACGAAGTTGGAGTGAAGACGAAGGCTTCTGCCGATGCGGTTCGCGTGATGGGAGATAATCCCTTCGCCGCCGCCGACATGACTACTGAAGAGCATCCGGGGTTTCCGACCGATTGCCAGGCGCAATATATGGCCCTCGCCACCCAGGCGGAGGGAACGTCGATCATCGAGGAAAATATTTTCGAGAATCGGTTCATGCATGCGCAGGAACTGGTGCGCATGGGCGCCAACATCAAGATCGAGGGTCGGCGCGCTGTGGTGCGAGGCAAGACGCAGTTGAGCGCTGCCGCCGTTCTCGCCAGCGACCTGCGCGCCTCCGCCTCCCTTGTTCTAGCGGCACTGGTTGCCGACGGCGAGACGATCATTGACCGCGTGTATCACATCGATCGCGGGTACGAGCACATCGAAGAAAAGTTCAAGGGAGTCGGAGCCCAGATCCGCCGCATCGGAGAGATGTTTCCCAAGAAGGCCAGCGCCGCAAAGTGACGCCGACGTCTGTCGCGTGCAACAGCGTCCCTGGCATGTCACTTCCCAATCAGTCCTCTTCCTCGGGTTCGGGCTTGCCACCGGGAGCTGGCTTCGGTGCTGAACGAGAAGGCAGTTCGCCGCAGGGTCCGTGGCCACCGCCCACAGTGGGATGTCTGCCGCCGGGATGGGCTCCCCCGTGACTGCGGGATATCTGGCAGGATTTCAGCGCCTCCATCTGCTGCGGCGAAACCAGCGCGTCGAGTTGCTGCTTTGCGCTCTGGTGGATCTGGCGAATCTTCTGTTGCCGCTGCTGCGGGCTCAGGGAAGAATCGGCGCATACGGCGTCGACTTCGGAGCGGGCCCTTTGCTGGATGGCGCGACGCTGCTCCATCGCCGACTTGGAGATGCCGGCTGCTTCCCAGCAAGGTTGCTGGTGTGGATGTGGCGGCCGAGCGACCCTGCCAGGAGGCGCTGGCGGGAATTGCTGCACACGAACCGGAAGCGTTTGAGCGGCTGAGCGTTGGCTCAATGGAGCGGAAACGACAATCGCCAGAAGGCACGTGCTGAAGGAGAGAGCGCGTCGAGGCATACTATTCCTCCGGCTGGGCTGAACCCCGCACTCTGCAAAAAGTTGCACACCGAAATACGCGGTAGTACCTCCTGGCCGACGATCTCGCCGGCATGCTCCGTCTGCGGCATGGTCTGATTTTGCAGAATTTCGAGAAACGTTTTCGCCCCCTCCCGCACTATCTCGATATTAAGGGGTATTACTCAATGCGGGTCCGGCCAACTGATCTTGCTCACGAGCTCGATGCTACCTGGATTATCGCTCTTTGGTTAGCCATCCACGGAGGCAATCCGAGGCCTGAAGTCATCGCGGCTCAAGCCGTGGCTGCCACGGCTCACTATGTCAACGGAACGGGACGCCCGTTTTTCGGCTTCGAACAACTGAAGGCGCAGTTCGGAGAACTCGGGGTCACCGTGACGGAACACACCAAGCACGAGGTTTCCTCTGTCAGGGCTCAGTCCCAGAGACCGGACGATGGCGAAGCACGCGAGTTCTTCATTCACCAGTATTGTTTCAAGTTCGAAGGATCGACCACCTGCACCACAATACCCGTCCTTACCCACTTGCGAACTGCGGCCTGAAGCGCCAGTGGGATCCCACCTGCCAGGATCTCCTGCCTTACGCGGAGCACCCCCACCCTTGCATCCTCGGCAAGGGTGGGATTCGACTCTTGTAGCCCACCTCCATGTCGCAATTCTTCATGAACGGTCCCTACAATAGCAGTACGTCGTCACTCAAAAGACCACGTCCAGATTCCGATCCCATCAGTGCTCCCGACAGGGGCCATGAGTGTTACTCCCTGGGCACGGCCTTTCAGTTAGAATGTTGCCGCACCAGAGAAATCCAAATAGCGTCATGTCAGGAAGGATGCCATGAAAACGGCGAGCCTTGCCTATACGCAGTGCGCAGCAAATAAGAGCGGCCTGTCACGGAGTCTGCACAGGGGGAAGCATTCCGGCTGCATCGGTTCGATGGGGATTGCTGCAATTCTGATCTTGCTGGCATTGCTGACGGCTTGCTCGTCGGACTCCAACAAGCCCACGGAAGAAGCGAAGCCTGAGGTCAAGGGTCCGGAGTTGTTGACGGCGCGTTCGGCGTTTCAAAAGCAGTATGTCGCGGCGCGGGGGTGGAACCAGGACGCCCGGCCGTACCGGATCGATTCGATGGTGACCAGCGATGGCAAGGGGCACGACGGCAAATGGGCGGTGTGGCGGGGCGGTTTCGCTTCGCCGGCACAACGCTCTGCTAAGACTTACGTATGGTCCGGCAGCGCGGCAGAAGGTGCGCCGTCGCGCGGCATCAACCCCGGAATCGAGGATAGCTATAGTCCCACCAATGCGTCCATGCAAACGTGGGACATACAGTTCCTGAAGATCGATTCAGATCAGGCTGTGGCCACAGCCATGAAGCACGGCGGCGACAAGGTTCTGGAGAAGGCCCCCGACACGCCCGTGACTTATGTATGTGATTGGAACCACAACACAAACCAATTGATCTGGCACGTCATCTTTGGGCCGAACCGGGAAAGCTCAAAACTTACTGTGTCGGTCGATGCGTCTACGGGCGAGTTCATCCGAGTGGAGAAATAGAACTTCATCCAAGACAGAGGAGCTACTTTTTTACCGGTTGGAGTCTTCGGAGTGTTTGAGCTGGACCTCAATTAAAGTGAAGAACCGATAGAGTGCATGCGAGGATGTAATCGCCCGTTTCAACGTGCTGCGCTCCCCGAAGGCGACGACGTCTTCTGGTGAATACTGGAGGCGAACGCGATCGGCGGCGCACTGAGCGCTGAGGATTTCGACTCCCGCGGCGGCTACATCGGCCTTAAGGCGGGCAACGTCAATCTTCTTTCCACTTCCGGACTGCATTCTGTAACAGCTCCTTTTCGCTTGTAATTTTTCGGAGGGCACGCAGGTGGATTCCGGGATTCGTATGGGAGGACTGCCGTTCAGGAATCCAGCGGAACCCACGCTGCGACATCGCTTGTTTCGTTATATATATTAAGTATACATCGTTACTAATACGATGTGGAAGTAATAAGTTACGAAAGTTTGTCGGAGGCAATGTGCCGCGTCATCCCGATCCAGAGCTGGAAAAACGAATTCTGACAGCGGCGTCGCGCCTGTGGGCACGCGGCGGAGAAAAGAAGTTGACCATGCGGGCCATCGCGAGCGCTGCAGAGACAACGACGCCCACCGTGTACGAGCGGTATCGCGACCGGGCCGACATTCTACGCGCGTTGCGCCTGAAAACGCGGCGCGAGCTCTTTGCTGCCTTGAGTCCGACGCGCACCCTGGGAGAGGCGGTGCACGCCTATCTCGACTTTGCACTAAACAACTCACACGAATATGAAGTGTTGTTCGATGGCGTGGGCAGGCCCCCGTCCCTACATGAACCGTGGCCGTCGTTCAACCTCATGCGCGAGCGCCTGGCGGATCAACTTGGGGCCACGCCGCGGCAGCAGAACCGTCTGATGCTTGCGATCTGGTCTCTGATGCATGGAACGGCGATGCTGATTATCCGCGGCGGGTTCGAAGGGGCTCTGCGCACACAGGCGATCCACGCCTGCAATGACACGATCCAGGCGATTCTTCGAGCGGCGACGCGGCCGAAGTCCTTCGCGCATTCCGGTCCGAAGTGGCCAGCGAATCTGATTCTGGGTGAAGCGGAACGCAGTTCGGCAGGCAACGGCGATCAAAAGGAAAAGAGGGGCCCTGCCGGAAAGCGTCGGCGGTGACGTGGACCCTACCTGCGAGTTGCGCAGGAGCCCACGGTCCGGACACTCAAGTCAGCTCTTCATTCTCAGACTCACGTGCTAGTTTGGTTTCACGCTGGCGGCCGGACTTTTCAGGCGTTCGATGGCCTTTTTTGCTTCCGGGGCCTCAGGGCCGGACGGAAGAACCTTCAGGTAGCCTTCGTATTGGGATAACGCCTCATCGGGACGATTCATTTTCTCCAGGCAGACCGCGAGCTTATAGGTCGCGGCCGCGTCGTTTTCCTTGTAGAGCAGCGCCTCGCGGTAGCGACTCTCCGCCCCGATGTAGTTCTTGCGCCTGAAGTAATAATCGCCGACTTCAATGTCTTTCGCCGCTTTGTGCGGGTCCCACAGATGGAACTCGGTGGTATCGCCGCCGCCTGATGAGCTTTGATCGCCGAGAATATCGGAGCTATTAGGATGATCCTTCGCGTCGTTCGGGGGAGGGCTCAAATCGACTTGGGTGTCTTTGCTGGAACTGTCGCCTCGATCGTCCCCGAGAGAGGCGGCATCAACGCTGTCAGAACGCGGGGGCGCAAGGTTCGGATTGTGCGCCGACGGCTTGTCCGGCACCGAAGAGGTGGAGTTGGGCTTCTGCGACTTCGCAGGGACAGACGGAGACGAGTTCTGCCCTCGAGCGAAACCAACGCCAAGCAGCAACACTATCAGCAAACTGCGCATAGACTTATGTTAACTTCCTTCGTGCGTCTTGCGGAAAGCCTCGAGGCAGCGGCGCACGGTTTCTAATTCCCCATACCGGCTACCTTCCTGCTCGATCAGATAGTATTCGGTTCCTCCAACGCTCTCGGCCGCCTGAAAGATCCCTTTCCAATCCGCCTTCCCTTCCCCAAACAACGTTTTATAACCAACGTTGGGATCGGGAGACCAGTCTTTACAATGGATGGAGCGAATGCGTCCCGGGTTGGCTCGGATCCACGCGACAGGATCGGCGCCTGCTTCGAGACATGTGCCCACGTCGAGTTGCAGCATCACATCCGGTTTCGTATTCGCAGCCAGAATCTCGATGGGGCGCTTCCCTTCCACCAGTTTCCACTCGGCATCGTGATTGTGATACCCGACTTTGAGTCCGGCTGGCGCGAGCTTGCCGGAGGCGTCATTCAGTTTCTCGGCGAGTCCCTTCCATCCATCAAGAGTGGGCTTGGGATCGCTCCACGCTTGCACCACGTACTTCGTGCCCAGAATCAGGTTCAGAGCCTTTGTGTGCTCGATCTTGGCGGCGCTGAAATTGGCTTCATCATTGTGCGTAGAAAGACAGCGGATGCGAAGGTCGTCCATCAGCTTGCGCATATCTTTTGCCTGCGCCTCAGACCACTCAAAGTAAGGGCCGTAGAATTCGACGACTTGGTATCCCATTTTAGCCACGGCGCGGACCGTGCCTTGCGGATCTTTCTGAAGCGCGTCGCGGACAGAATAAAGCTCGAGTCCGACCGGAATCGACTTTGATGCTGCCAAGCCCGAGGCGAGCCCGCGAAAAGCCCACGGTAATGCCGCCGATATGGCGAGGAATGACCGCCGGGAGAAGTTGAAGTATCGCATGGATGAAATATACGCCTGCGAGGCAAGAGCCAGCTGTGCGCAGAAAGCTAAATCGTATCAGAGCCCTTGGCGTGACTGGCTGAAGATCACTACCGTGAACAGGACGCAGACGATCGCAGGCGCCAAGAGCCACCAAAAGGTGTAGAAGAATGCCGTGATGACCAAAAAGAACCTAACTGATGGGGGAATCTCCTTCGCGCCCCGTTCGACATAGGAAAGAGCAAGGTGATAACCAGCGGAACGCAACACAAACATTCCGCCAATGAGTACGACCGAGAGGATTGCCGCAGTCCGTAAACGCAAAGCACGCCTCCTTCGGTATTCTCTATGACTTTTGAGGGAAGAGTTTGGTGAGCCGCTCGGCCAGCGTTTGGACTGCCTGGTTCAGTGCGGGAAGGCCGGGCGTGTCGAAGTCGAGGTCAAGGCTCTCCAGATCGCGCGCAACATCTTTGACCAGTTGCGTCGTCATCTCGACCCGCTGCCGCATGACTTCATTCATGAGCTGATAGGGATCGTTGCCTTTACCCTGGCTCTCGAGCCATTTCTGCACGGCAGCGCTGGCTTGCCGTGCGCGCTCGGAGGCGACGCGGAAATCCATGAGGACCTTCACGTTGATCATGCCCGTCTTCACGGAATCCTGCAGTTCTTTGAGCTCGTCATTGGTCTTCTTCAGACGAGAGGAGAGTTCCGGGTCCTGCTGCGGTTTGGAAGCCATGCCTGCGAAATCCTTTCGCGCCGGCAACTCCTGGTGGGGTGCGCGGGCGCCGTTCGTTTAGCGTAGTTCCCGGCGCAACCCATTGTCGATCTTACTTCGGTCACTAGATTGGTCTCATCCCCCCCTCAGGTGCGCCGAAATTCTGTGCCCAAAGACCAAAGTAACTGGAAAAAACAGCAGAGCCCGCTATTCTGAAGCTGCCCGCCCCCAGGGCTCGTAAGCCTGTCTATTTACGGGCGCTTGCGAGGATCTCGCCTTAGAGAAATCCATGGAACTGCCGAAGTTACCACAGAGCCTCTCTGTCAATGAATCTGCCGCCTCGGAGATCGCACTCGGGGGAAGCGTGTCACTCTTCCTCCGTTTGTGGAGTTATGGTGGTCCTACGACACCGCCGAACGGTTTGATTCTGGAGCAGGATGCGGAAATCGCCGGGCTGATCCGGGAGATCATCAACGAGGGACAAGGACAAATGGCGGAGCGGCAGCCAGAATTGTGGTCGGCTCACTTTGACGACGCAGCGCTCGCCCTCTCGACGGCAATAACACTGCAACAGCGTTTCTTAACCTTTCATCGCGAGACCGAACCGCAGCAGGTAGTTCCGTCGATCTTGCTTTACCCCACAGTCACTGAAAAAGCTTCAGGCCCCGACGCCGCCCTTCCAGAAGATATGTTGGCGAATGTCACCTCGGCTCAGATTCTCATTGCCGAGAGCGTCTATGAAGTAATGAAGGATTCGCCTGGCTTCCGCTTCAATCCCAAACCAGTGCGCGAAGCAGGAGAAACCTTCAGCCCCGAAGCCATTTACGAAATGCTCTGGACGGATGAGTCGACATATGGGCATTTACGGCAGGCGAGCCGGGCAGGCCTCAAAACGGTCGGCCGGTACCAGATCCAGGAAGAATTGGGACGTGGTGCGATGGGGGCCGTCTACAAAGCGCATGACGAACTCATCGGACGCACCGTCGCACTGAAAACTATCTCCATTGATCACAATGCTCCCGACCGCAATGAATTGATCGAGCGGCTCAAGCAGGAGGCCAAGGCCGCCGGAGGCCTGGATCATCCAAATATCATCACGATTTATGACGTCGGACAAGAGAACGATGTCGTCTACCTCAGCATGCAGTATGTGAAAGGGATCACACTGGCGTCGTTACTGGCCGACGTAGGAGTGCCATCGCTGGCAACCTTCCTCTCGTGGGCTGAACAGATCTCAGCTGCGGTCGGATTTGCGCACGCGCGCGGCGTAATTCACCGCGACCTGAAGCCCGCAAATCTGATGGTGACCGATGAGGGCGTGATCAAGGTGCTCGATTTCGGAATCGCCAAAATCGAAAACACCTCGCTTACTCAGACCGGGCTTGTCGTGGGGACGCCAAGCTATATGTCTCCCGAGCAACTGGCGGGGAAGAAGGTGGATCAGCGCTCCGACATTTTTTCGCTGGGGTCCGTCTTCTACGAATTGGTGACCCGCGAAAGGCCGTTTCATGGCGATGTGACAACGATCCTCTACAAGATCGTGAACGAAGATCCAGTGGCGCCATCGCTGATCAATCCCGCAGTTCCAGGCGGAATTGACTCGGTCATCCGCAGAGCACTGGCCAAGGAGCCCAAAGAGCGATTCCAGACGTGCGAGGAATTGCGCGCGGCGTTCGCCGAGCAGGCGGCGCGAATGAATGTGAGTCTAGCAGCCTTGGGTTCGGCGGCGATCCCGGTGGTAAAAACCAAAGCGCAATCAGAGCCTGCGCTGCCAAGTTTCCTTCTGACCGAGCCGCCGCCGAAGCCGACAAACTGGTGGCCCATCGTGTTCATGCTGCTGTTTCTTGGCACTGCTGCCTGGGCTTTTTACATCCACTCGACGACGGGCTCTTACCCCGCATTCGTGAACAAGCTGACGGCCGGCGCTCACCAGTTGCCGCAGACGCTTCGAGAACTCAGGCCGTCTCCATCGACCGGGCAGGATAGTGCGAAGTCTCCGGATCAGAGCGCGCAGAACAATAGCAAGAATGCTGTCGATGCTTCGGCAAACAACGCTGGCGCGCAGCCGGGAGCAACACCGGACCAGGCCCCGCCAATTGTCCTACAGACAGCGCCCGATGGTTCCGACGATGCAACACCATCCACTGGGATGCCCGACGGGCAAGCGATCAGTCCGACGGACGGCACTGGCACCCATGTAATGACGAGTCAGGCTCTGCCACAAACAGCATCGCCTCAATCAGGGACCGTGCCACCGGCCGCGCCCGGCGGCGCCCTAAGCTCAGCTGCCGGCCATTTGGAACGATCGCCATTCTCTCCGGCCAGCGAAGACGGCCAGCAGAATCCTGCCATCGCTGCGCAAACCGCTAAGCGACCGCTGCACCCGCCTGTCGCAACCGTGGACGGTTTTAGCCGGAAGAACATTCCCGAGTTGCTGCGGGTGGCCGACATCGCGGCGCGGCGTGGGGACTATCGCCTGGCATCCTACGAGTACAACCTCATTCTCAAGATCGACCACACGAACACCAGAGCGCGCGTCGGACTGCGCCTTATCCAGGCCACGCAACCGCTCCACTAAACACCAGATCCATTTTCCTGCGTAGTTTGTCCGGGTCCTAAGAAGCAGCAAATCATTCCACTCACACTCACACTCAATCTGGTTCGTTATAAACTGATGATCTGGCGGCCGCATCGTACCCTGATCTGGTAAACGAGGTGGTGCTCCGGACTGACTGCGCCGATGAATCCAAGATTTGCAGCAATCGTGCTGGCAGGGGCATTTGTGTGGGGCGCGCCACTGTTGTTCGCTCATCATGGCCTGGCCCGCTTCGACACGACGCACATGGTGACGATGCAGGGAACAATCACCAGATTCGACTGGATCAACCCGCACGCCTACGTCTATGCCGACATCCCGGACCAGCACGGTAAAACCGCCAACTGGATGCTGGAGTGCGGCAGCCTCGGGATGCTGAACCGGTTTGGCTGGAGCCCCGATGTGGTAAAGCGTGGTGACAAAGTCACAGTCCACGGATTTGTCGCCAAAGACGGTTCGCCCTACATGGCGTTGCAGAAGATTGATCTCCCCAACGGCAAGTCGCTGCCTGGGGAACCCTAAATCCTCCTCATGCTCGAATTCTGCCAATGGCTGGACCAAACCACGGTGGGCTCTACGATCCGCCAATCTCTCTGGCTTTTTCCGGCCATCGAAACTGTGCATCTACTCGGCATGGCCGCTCTGGTCGCGACGATTACCATCCTCGACCTGCGCTTGCTGGGATGGGCGATGCTGCAGAAGCGAGTCTCCGAGGTGACGGCGCACCTGCTTCCCTGGGCATGGCTTGGTTTTGGCGTGCAGGTCGTGACAGGCGTGTTGCTGTTCTCGTCAGAAGCCGTCAAGATTTACGGCAACCCCGCGTTTCGATTGAAAATGCTCTTGCTCTTATTAGCCGGAATCCAGGCCCTGATCTTTCAGACGGTCGTTTCCCACAAACTGCCGGCCTGGGATGACCGACCGGTGCTGCCCGTCATAGCGAAAATCATGGGCCTAACCTCTATCTTGTTGTGGTTGGGGATTGTTACCGCAGGACGCTTCATCGGGTTTGTGTAGCTTCCCAATCGCCCGACTTTTCCTCACTACTCGGGCAGCGATGCCAGCCAATACACAAGGTTCTGCTCACCGCTCATAGCTCAAAGCTCAAAAAAAAAGCAGGCCGCTCTGGGGGAGGCAATGAGCGGCCTGGTTGGCGAAGCCCCCGGGGACGTTTCGAGGAACGGCTCGAGCAAGAGTTACTTCAGAATATGTTCTCCTACAAGGATGTTCCCGTCGCCTGTCTTCAAAGTGGAACGCCACTTGGAAGCGGAAAGCGATTCCAAGTATACATCGTAGACTATTCGATCGATGTGGTCGCCATAGGGATTACCCGCCACATTGATTTTTCCTCTATAGCGGAATTGGTTGCCCCAGTTGTCAGTGAACTGCGACTCGGTATAGGCGAGGCTGATCGAGAGGATGCTACCGATGGTAGGGTGTAAAGTTCTCCCAGTTGCGCCTTGCCATCATGGTTCTCGTCGATCCAAACGCGAAGCTTTTGATAGACGGCGTCATGCCAATCAATGATCCCATCGCCATTGCCTCCGTTGTCCGGTTTGTCGTAGACCGCAAGGGCAAGGAAACCGTTCGGGTGGTCTGAAGGCGGCTGCGGCGTAAAGTTGCCGAACAGATCCTTTCCGGTTTGTACTTTGCCATCGTGGGGTAGCGCCAGCCATCCGTTTCTGGAGCCTATGGCGGTCCAGGCGAGTTGCTCTGGCCCTCTGTTTGGGTCGAGTTCGAACCGTACACCCTGGGGCGCGTTGGTTAACTGGAACCCTGTGCCCTGAGTGTCGATGATGATGGGACTGTTGTTTTGCGCACACGACCAGTTACCGTCGCAGTTGCACTGCGGAGACTGGCCCGCACCGCAGTACGGTACCGAACCTGTACATGGTATTGCACCATTGCTGCAAGTCCACACACCGTTGGTGCATTGAGTTGACCCACCACTACAGCATGCGCCGCCGCTGCCGCTACATGCCGGGAGGGTCTCGGCGGGACAACTCGTCGAGAGGCTTGCTTTCTGAGCGAAGATCGCTTGCGGTGGAAAACTAACACTGACGTTTATTCCGTCGGCGCCGCCACTGAAACCTATCTGAACTGCACAGCTGATCAAACAGGATTCACCGCTCCCGCAACTGTTACTGCGCAGGAGATGGGCACGCCGCCGCGAGGAGCCTGCGCTGCTCCGATATCTTGGTTTGATCCGATTTCGCGGTGGTAACCATACGGTGTGACGGTCCCATGCTCGTATTCAGAGATCACCGAGACCGCCGATGTACAGGTGGTCGCACAATTCTGGCCGGGCGTGCTGCCTGTGTAGGTGCAGGACCGCCTAGAGTGGCACCGAATGAGTGGCTTAGAGTCTTGTGCCCTACGTACCCCGACACGGACGACGAAGTCGGCGTGTCTGTTGCGTTGAATTGGCTACAATCCTGGGCTACTGCTAGCATAGCCGGAAGAGTTACAACTGCCAGAATCAAGGACCTCATTGTGCCCTCCCTTTCACCGGTGTCGCGAGTTCCCTCTGCACCAATGATTGAGCCGGACCGCATTGCAGGCGGGCAAGATCACAACAGACGCCCTGACTGTCAGAACAGTTGAGGGCTTGTTGTTTGGCGGTCACCCACTTCGAGACGACTGGCACGTCCCGCAGATTGGCACTGACGAAAACATCGGCGAATAGATGTTCACGCATCGATGCAGCAATTGCGACTGCATCGATTGTGCCGTCTTCTGGCTCCACAATTTCACCTCCGTTGCTGTCGTGCCCGAACATGAACAGAGCCTTGTACGGACCCACGGTTCTTCCCTGATAGGTGACAGTCACGGAGTACCAAGCATAGGTTTGCCACAGGCTCGTGGGGTTCCTCTGCTGCCACTGCAATTTGAAAAAATCCTCAAGAGTCATGGCCTCTACGTCGGAGGGTATCGACTCTCTTACGGATTGCCAACTCCCTTTCGGTTCGTACCAACGGAATTCCCGCCCATCGTGGTAGCTGTGCCACGCTTCGTCGATGACCAATCTCTCCTGCTGAGCTGGATTAATCAAGTCCACGACCCTACGGGTGAGAATGTCTTTCGCATTTCCAACCAAGAAGTCGCTCAGACTAACAGTGAGTTGCGCGTTCGCGATACGCTGGGCAGTGGATAATGATGCGACTTCCTTGGGGACCAGTGCGCCAGTAGCCTCGAACGCCAGTTGGAAAATTGGAGCCTGCTCCATCGCGAAACTTAACTTAGCGTAGGCACCTCGAACGACCGTTTCTTCGTGGGTCATTTGTGCGAACGACAGCGAAGAACAGATCAGCAGGACTGCAAGAGATGTGAGTAAGCGCATGACACTCCTTTCTATTGGCTTGAAGGCCGGGGGGAAGAAAGGGTTATCAAAGTCGCGACATTTTAGCCTGATTCGACAGGCTTGCTACTTGAGTGCGTTCTTATCCGGATTTCGTAACGTTGTGATTTCAATCCCGCAGGCGCCACGCTAGCGCAAAAAAGCAGGCCGCTCTGGGGGAGGCAATGAGCGGCCTGATTGGCGAAGCCCTCGGGGAGGAGGGTAAATTTGTGCCGTCGTTACATTGACGGGTTGTTCTGGCCCGTAGTCGCCGGGGTCGAGGCCGGAGCGCTGCCCACGGTGTTGGTCATCAACCGGACATCCACGCGGCGATTGTCAGCGCGGCCAGTGGAGGTCTTGTTCGTCTCGACCGGCTTGTCTTTGCCGAGGCCGATCACATAGATCTTGTGCGCCGGCACGTTGTACTTGGTGGCCAGGTACTGGATCACCGAGTTGGCGCGCCGCTGGCTCAGATCGTAGTTGTAATCCGCAGGCCCCACCGAGTCGCATCCGCCTTCCAGAGCGATAATGTAGCCCTTGGTCGAAGAGATGCTGGAGGCGAGCTGATCGAGAGCTTCCTTCGCCTTCGGCGTCAGATTGTCCTTATTGAATCCGAACTTCACCGAGGTCTCGGCCACCGCGTGATAGTTGTCGAGGTTGGCGACCGTGTTGGTCAGCACGCCGACTCGGCCATTGGCGGCGTCAGCCATCTGCTGCGCCTGGCCGGCGTTTTGCGCGGCGCTCTGCGTCTTCTGCTCGACTTCGTCGGTCTTCGCGTTAACAGCCTGGATGCCAGCCTGCGCGCGGGCGTCGACGTCTTTAATGTCGCGGGTGTTCTTCGCGGTGAGGTCGTCGAGTTCGTTGGTCTTGTTGATCAGTGGCGTCGTCTGGCTCTTGACGTAGTTCTTGCTGGAGCAACCGACGGTGGCCACCATGCTGGCTGCGAGGCAAATCACTAACGAAGTGCGGTTCATAGAGTGAGGCTCCTTATTCGATCTCTTTCTTGCGCCGGGATTAACCCGTGCGAAATCCACTCTTAAAGGCCTGGGAATGGCTTACGGCAGTACAAGTCCCAATTCCCACTTGTGCACGGTTCATGCCAGTTTTCCCAACTCAACCCACCCACTGTAAGTATATACCTTTTCAATGGCTTGCAACGCAATAACGGTGGTATTACCGCTATACCCAGTTACCCTTGCAACGCAAAGCCCACACCATGAATGGAAAATTTATACGGTAACCAGATCGCAGGGTTCCCGCTGCCACGGCGGAACGAAAGGATTTCACTTCCAGATGCCCGTGATCGGCTCCGCGTCTCGATCATTCGCGGTGAGCGGCTCGAGGCCAAAATTGTCTTCAATTGTGCGAAGAACGCTGAAGTGCGTGTACCGCTCGCCGAGAGCGGACGGAGCCTGCTGATTCGCAGGCTTGACCATTTCGCCAAGGAACAGCGTGTAGATACGGTTGTCTTCGTTTCCGCCTGATTCATCGAAGGTCACGACGACCAGCGTACCCTTCCGGAGTTTCTGCGGGAAACTTTCATCGAGAAACTTCTTCACCCACGCGCCGGAAACCTGCGCGGTGGTGTCGTGGCCATCGTGGTTCATGTTTGGGGTGTAGAAGGAATAGGCGACTAAACCCTTCTTCGCATCCTGTACGAAAAAATTGTCGGCCTTCGCCGAATCGACCTCAATCACATGGTCACACCATTTTTCCTGCACCTCGCGGAAGCTTAGAAAGGGAACGTGCCGCCGCACATAGTTTCCGCGCTTGTCGGCGACGTGCAGGCCCGATATATTCCACGGACAAGTTCCTGACGGCATCTCCTCCGCATACTGCTTGAAATCCAGTCCGGCTGCAATCAACCGGTCGGCGATGGTTCGGTGTGCCGAGTCGTTGGGAAAGTTCACCTGCTTATCACCTAGATAGCTTCCCCGGCGGTGCAGCCCGAAATCAGTGCCCGCGATCATCGCCAGGTAATTCGGATACGAGGGGTGAAACAGGGCGTGAAAATTAGTGAAGCTGGCGCCTTGTGTTGCAAGGGCCGCGAGATTGGGATCTTGCATGGCGCGCTGGTAGTCGGTGTTCTCGAGAACGATGATGACGACGCGTTCGAAATGGTGGGCTTTGGCACGGGCGGCGGCACGCGCTGCTTCTTCCTGCTTTCCTGCTTCCGATTTCGTGACTTGAGGCTGACTCGACTGGTTCGGAGGTGCAGGAGCAATGCTCTGCCCCGTAGCTCCACTGACTGCGCCCACAAGAAAAATCACTCCCGCATGTACGGATCGCAAAAATGTTCGGGACAAGGATCGCTGGCTCATCTGCCCTTTTTGTAGCACAACGCCGGCACTTACCATCCAATAGAATAGGTAGACCGCTCGCATCATGGATTTGCAGGCCAAAATCCGCACCATTCCGACCGAACCCGGCGTGTACCTCTACAAGAACGCCGAGGGCGAGGTTATCTACGTTGGCAAGGCGAAGAACCTGCGCAACCGTGTGGCTAGCTACTTTCATGAGGGCCGGTGGGAAGATGCCAAGACGGGCACGCTCGTGCGCGAGGCCGTCGACGTGGACTACATCGTCGTTGCGAACAACAAAGAAGCCCTCGCGCTCGAGAATAATCTCATCAAGCAGCGCAAACCGCGATTCAACATCCTGCTGCGCGACGATAAAACGTATCCCTACGTCAAGCTGACCTTAGGTGAGCGCTGGCCGCGCGTGTACGTCACGCGGCGCCTGCGGAAAGATGGCAGCGCTTATTACGGCCCGTACTTCCCTGCCAATCTGGCATATCGCATCACGGATCTGATCCACCGCAATTTCATGATTCCGTCTTGCAAGGTGGACCTCACCCGCTTTCATCCACGTCCGTGTCTGCAGTACTACATCAAGCGCTGCCTCGGTCCGTGCGTGAAAGACCTGACCACGGCCGATGCCTACCAAGAAGCAGTACGCGACGTGAAGATGTTCCTGGAAGGCCGACCGACCGATCTCGCGCGTTCGCTGCGGGCACGGATGGAACAGGCTGCAGCGGCGCAGGAATACGAACGAGCAGCCCGCTATCGCGACCTGATCTCGACCGTCGAGCAGTTGCAGGAGCGGCAGCGGATTGCTGCCGCCGAGGGCGACGACGCCGACGTATTCGGCTATCACTGCGAGAACGCTATGCTGGCCGTCAACCTCTTCCACATGCGCAGCGGCAAAATGGTCGACCGCCGCGAGTTCTTCTGGGAGGAGCTGCCGGAGTTCGCAGAGAGCCCGGACGTCGACCCTTCCTCGGAACATGTGGGGACAGCCGTCCCCGGCGGTCCGGGCGAGCAAAGCTCGCCGGCGCAGTCAGCCGACGACCGTGATGCACTCGAAGCAACCCCCAGCCGAGTTTCGCCCGGCACGAACGGCCGAGGGCGGCCGTCCCCACAAGATCAGTTCCACCCCGGCGAGTTCTTCTCGGCTCTGCTGAAGCAGCTCTACATCGGCCAGCCATACGTCCCGCGAAATCTCTACGTGCCCGTGGACTTCGAGGACCGCGAAGAACTCGAAGACCTGCTCTCTGAACAAGACTCCGGCCCACGCGGGCCACGCGTACACATTCTGGTCCCGCAGCGCGGCGACAAGCGCTCTCTGATCGACCTAGCCGGAAATAACGCAAAGCAATCCTACGACCAGCGCTTCCGCGTCTTGAAGCCGAACGCGCGGAAGATTCAGGAAGAATTGCAGGATGCGGTTGGCTTGCCCGATCTCCCGAAGCGCATCGAATGCTTCGACATCTCCCACATCCAGGGCGCGGAAACCGTTGCCTCGATGGTCGTCTGGGAAGACGGCAAGATGAAGAAGTCGGATTATCGCAAGTTCATCATCCGCACGGTGGAAGGGGTTGACGATTTCGCTTCTATGCGGGAAGTGGTCAACCGCCGGTACAAGCGTCTGCAGGACGAAAAGAAGGCGATGCCGAGCTTGGTGCTGATTGATGGTGGGCTCGGCCAGCTGCACGCGGCTGCCGAAGCTCTGGAAAAACTCGAGATCATTAATCAGCCATTGGCGGCGATCGCGAAGCGCGAAGAAATCCTTTATGTCTATGGCCAGGAGAAGGACCCGATCGCACTCGATCACCATTCTCCGGTGCTGCACCTGATTCAAATGATCCGCGACGAGGCCCACCGTTTTGCCGTGACGTTCCATCGCAAGCGGCGGCAAATTCGCGATCGCTCAACCGAGTTATTGGAAATCCCCGGCGTGGGCGCCAGTACGTCGCGCCGATTGCTCGAGCACTTTGGCAGCGTGCAGGCGGTCAGGCAGGCAGATGCGGCGGCGCTCTCCGCTGTTGTGACCCGCCTGCAGGCCGAGGCTATTCGGAATCACTTTCACAAGTGAATCCGGGGCGATAAGATTCTCATCAAAACCCGGCGCCACATGGAAAATAACAAGCTCGAAAAGCACATCATCTCAGCGTCCGCCACCATTCCTGCCCGGCGCGAACGCATCTATTCGCTGATCGCCAATTACAAGGATGGCCATCCGAGAATCCTGCCCAGGCAGTTCACGAGTCTGGTCGTCGAGCAAGGCGGAGTCGGTGCTGGCACGATCATTCGTTTTCAGATGAGCATATTTGGCAAGAAGCAGACGTTCCGCGCCGCCATTACCGAGCCGGAACCGGGACGGGTTCTGGTTGAAACGGATCTGGACGCGAACGGAGCCGTGACTACGTTCACCGTGAATCCCGGCGGCGCGCCCGCCGATTCGCACGTTACGATCTCCACCGAACTTCGAGTGCGGAGCGGGTTCCTGGGAAAAATCGAGAAGACCCTCTCGACTTTGCTACTGCGTCCCACGTACGTCCAGGAACTGGAGAACCTGGCGCGGGTCGCTACCGGACCTTTTGCCGGCTGACAAAGAAATCCGGTTCTCCTTCGTGTACCTTCGTGCCCTTTGTGGTTAAAGCTTTTTCAAGGTGGCCAAAGCTTTTCCCGCGCTACACTAGCGCCCATCCCTATGAAACGAATTCTTTGGTTGACCTCGATCCTCATGGCCCTGGGAGCTGCAGCCTCGGCCCAGAATACCGCTGTCCCCGACATGGCAACGTCGCAGGAGAAGCATCTGCGCAACGTTCACCAATTAACATTCGGCGGCCAGAATGCCGAGGCCTACTTCTCCTCAGACGGAAAGAGGCTGATCTACCAGTCCTCGCACGGCGATGTAAAGTGCGACCAGATCTTCATCATGAACATCGACGGCAGCGACCAGCACATGGTCTCGACCGGCAAGGGACGCACCACCTGCAGCTTTTTCTATCCTGACGGCAAAAAGATTCTCTACGCCTCAACCCATCTGGCGAGCCCGGAGTGCCCTCCGAAGCCGGACTACTCGAAAGGTTATGTTTGGGGCGTGTATGCGGGATATGACATTTTCACAGCAAATCCAGACGGCTCGAATCTCAAGCGATTGACCGACACTCCGGGATACGATGCCGAGGCAACGATCTCCCGCGACGGCAAGAAGATCACCTTTACCTCCGTGCGCAACGGCGACCTCGATATCTACACGATGGATGCCGACGGCAAAAACGTGAAACAACTGACCAACGAACTGGGATACGACGGCGGGCCAACGTTTTCGCCGGATGGAAAGTGGATCGTGTACCGCGCCTACCATCCCAAGGGCGAGCAAGATATCGCCGACTATAAGGATCTGCTCGCGAAAAACCTGATTCGACCAACCTCGCTCGAAATCATGCTGATGAAGGCCGACGGCAGCGACAAGAAGCAGATCACCAATCTCGGTGCCGCAAGTTTCGGCCCCGCGTTTACCGCGGACGGTAAGAAGATCATCTTTTCATCCAATTATGATCCGGAAACGCATGCTACGGGCGGTGAGGGCAATTTCGAATTGTGGATGATGAATCCGGATGGCACCGGGTTGGAGCGGGTCACTTACAGCGACGGCTTCGATGGATTTCCAATGTTTTCCCCGAATGGCAAGAAGTTGGTCTGGGCCTCTAATCGCAACGGCAAGGCCCCGCACGAGACCAATATATTTATCGGGGATTGGG
>DATEHP010000130.1:0-9120 GCA_035279505.1 Candidatus Sulfotelmatobacter sp.
GCCGACGACTTCGAGAACAACATGGAGCGTCTGAATCGCAAGTTCGAAACTGCGCGCTCATTCGTTCCGCGGCCCGAGATCACAAAGGGCAACGATGCCAAGATCGGCATCATCGGCTACGGCACATCCCACTGGGGCATCACCGAGAGCCGCGATCAACTCCACGCGGAGTATGGCATTGAGACCGACTATCTGCGCCTCCGCGCCTATCCCTTCACCCGTGAGGTGCACGAGTTCGTTGAGCAGCACGAGCATGTCTACATCGTGGAGCAGAATCGTGACGCGCAGATGCTGAGCCTGCTGAAGCTTGATCTGAAACCCGAACTCACGCCGCGCTTGCGCAGCATAGCGCACATCAACGGACTGCCGCTTGATGCGCGGTCCATCACGGACGAACTGACCAGCATGGAGGGCAAGTAGATGGGATCCACCACCGTTGAGCCAGGTGCAGCGACACCCGGACCGAAGACAAATCGAATTGGCCTCACCGTCATCGACTACAAAGGCGGCAAGACCACTCTCTGCGCCGGCTGCGGCCACAACGCCATCTCTGAACGCATCATCGAGGCGATGTTTGAGATGGGCGTTGAGCCTGAATTCGTCATCAAGCCTAGCGGTATCGGCTGCTCCTCGAAAACGCCGGCATACTTTCTGACTCGCTCACATAGTTTCAATGCCGTACACGGACGCATGCCCTCAGTCGCGACCGGGGCACTCTTGGCCAACCGCAAGCTGATCTGCATCGGCGTCAGCGGCGACGGCGACACCGCATCGATTGGCATCGGACAGTTCGTGCATCTCATGCGTCGCAATCTGCCAATCATTTACATCATCGAAGACAATGGCGTTTACGGCCTCACCAAGGGCCAATTTTCCGCGACCGCCGATTTGGGCTCGAAGCTGAAGACCGGCGTGGTCAATGACCTTCCTCCCATTGATACCTGCGCGCTTGCGATCCAACTCGGCGCCACGCTCGTCGGGCGCTCTTTCTCGGGTGACAAGCGGCAACTTAGCGCCATGTTGAAGGCCGCGATCGCACACAAAGGGACCGTCATGCTCGACGTGGTTTCGCCTTGCGTGACCTTCAATGATCACGAAGGTTCGACCAAGTCCTACAAGTATGTGAAGGAACACGAAGAAACGCTGCAGGATGTGAGCTTTGTCCCGCACTTTGAAGACATCGACGTGGAATACGATCCCGGTTCGACCATCCAGGTCACGATGCACGACGGCTCCCGTCTCCATCTTCGCAAGCTGGAGGAGGACTATGATCCCACGAACAAGATCCGGGCCCTTACTCGTCTCACCGAAGCGCACGAGAACGGTGAGGTGCTGACGGGATTGTTCTACGTGAATCCCGAAGCGCCGAACTTCATCGACATGCTGAATGTCGTCGACCAGCCCTTGGCGACGCTGCCTGATTCGGTGACGCGTCCACCCAAGGAAGTGCTGGACGCTTGCATGGAAGAGCTACGCTAGTTTCTTGTTCCAACGAAAAGAGGGCCTCGCATCGAGGCCCTCTCAGTTTTTGTTGCCGATCGGCTTTACGCCGTCTTTAACTTCGGCCCGCCGCTATGCTCTGGGTTCTCGCCGGGTTCGGGAAAATCCGTGTCTGCACCCTTGATCATCGGATCCTGATCTCGATGTCCGAGTTGCAACTGCAAGCCAATATTACCCGGGATCTTATGATCCTCGGTTTCTGTCGCGCCCTTCGCTGTATCCTGGTCAACCTTGTTCTCTGTCATGAGTCCGCCTTCTTGCAATGATTGGGGCATACAGATGGCAGGAGAAGAACCGCCCCTCAAAAGTAAGTCTATGCCTCGCAAAGATCGAATAGAATAGCTTTCTCACAGGAAGGTTGTCGGACTATGAAAAAGATTCTTTGGTCTCTGATGACGTGCTTCATGTTGAGCGTATTTGCCCTGGCCAGCGTGACCAATGCCGCGCTGACTCCGGTGAAGCACCGGGATCATCATCAACACGCTAAGCACCAGGCCCACCACGCCGCAAAGCACCATGCCCGGCACAGGCACTACCGCTCGGTTTAGTCGGACCTGAATTGTCCTGCGAATCTATCGGCCCGAACTGCTTACCCCAGCCTTGCGCAACCGCTCCCGCGCCTGCAACGCTTCCGGCGAATGCGGATATCGCTGAATCAGATGCCGCAGTTCGCTCACGCCTTCGTCCTGCTTGCCGAGTTCGAGCAGCGAGAATCCCTTTTTCAACTGCGCTGAAGCCGCCTTGTTCCCGCTCGGAAAATTCTGCAGGACCTGATCGTAGCTCTGCACGGCCTGCTGATAATTCGCCTGCTTGAATTGCAGTTCACCCAGATAGTAGTAGGAATTTCCGGCGAGATCAGTGTTCGGATAGAACTTGATGTAATCAGAGAATTCCTGTGTGGCTAGATCGTTCTTGCCGCCGTTATAGTCACGCAGTCCGTTGTTATAGAGCACGTCGGGCGGCGGCGCCGAGGCCATTTGCTGCTGCTGCGCTTGTGTCGTCGCCTGCTGCGCGGCAAAGCTTTGCTGCGCCGCTTGCATGTCTTCCAACTGTTTCGTGACCTTCGCCAGGCGCACCTTGATCTCGTCCATGGTGTCGTTCAGTGCCTGGATCTGGCCGGAAAGCTGGTCGGACTTTGTTCCCTCGCCGTCCTGCTGTTTCTGCAGGGTTGTCTGCAGGTTGCTCAGGGCAGTCGCAAGCTTATTAACCGTGTCAGTATCCTTTTCGACAAGGTTCTTCATGACGCCCATGCGCTCGTCGAAGCTGCGCTGCATAGCGGTCATCTGTTCCTGCAGTTGCTGTACTTGCGTCTGCAACTGCACCATTTCCTTGTTTGCTCCGAAGGCCGGAGCGACACTCAACCACAGGATCAGAAATAACGCGATAAACGCCGAAATACGGTGTGTTTTCATAACATTTTCCCTGGATAGCATTAGATGCTTTGATTGTCCCACAGGGCTAGGGGGAATTCGACATCCGAAAGGGCCGTGGGAACCGGAAGATTCAACTGGCGCCAAGGCAACCGCTGAACTCGTCGCGGCTGGCGCGAGCAGGAAACCAATCTCAGACAAGAAAACCGGGGGACGCTGGAAGCGCCCCCCGCATGAAAACCTCTACTTCTGGTAGACCAGATGCCCGCGGCGATTTTGCTGCCAACAGGCTTCGTTACTCTCGCTGCAGAAGGGCTTCTCTTTGCCATAGCTGATCGTCTTGATCCGGCTGGCATTCACTCCAGCCGAGACCAATGCGCTTTTCACTGCGCCGGCGCGCTGATCGCCCAATGCGAGGTTGTAGTCGGTCGATCCACGCTCGTCGCAGTGCCCTTCGATCGTGATATTAATGCCCCCGTGCTGAGCCAGGAATTGCGCATCGGCCTGCACTGAGGACTGCTGATCGGAGCGAATGTCAGACTTGTCGTAATCGAAGTAGACATCTTTCACATTCTGGCTGAACAAATCCTCATCGCTGACACTGGGGGTCGGCGGTGGGGGAGGCGGAGGCGCTTGCGTCACCGTCAAGCGGGCTGTAGCCTCCTGTGTCCCACCGGAACCCTTCGCGGTGAGGTGATAAGTGGTCGAATCCGTCGGCGAAACGCTTTGCGAGCCGTTAGGCTGCACCGCGCCAATGCCATCAATCGACACGTCCGTGGCATTGCTCGTCTGCCACGTCAACGTCGCAGACTGACCGCCCTGAATGGTTGACGGAGCCACCGAGATGGAAGCCGTCGGAGCCGGTGGCGGTGGCGGAGGTGGCGGCGGCGGCGGAGCAACTTTCTTCTTGCACGCACCGAGCATCAGGAGAGCACTAAGAGCAAAGATCAGCACAACCCACTTCATACTTGAATGCTTCACTTGGTTCCTCCTACGACCCCGAAGGGGCCAGACGAAGTTATCTACTATTTCCAACTCCAATTGGGCTGCGTATTACGCCCGGTAAAAGTCAGTTGCTGAATTTTTGTGCCGTTCGCCAGCATGCTCCATATCTGCAAACTCCCGGAGCGGTTCGACTGAAACACTATATGCCGTCCGTCAGGCGACCACGATGGAAAATCATTCTTGCCCCCATCATGGGTAAGCTGGACCCACTCCTTGCTCGCAATATCCATCAGGTATAAATCGAGCGACCCGGGATCTCCTGGTCCATATTTACGCACCCAGGCAAACGTCAGAAACTGCCCGTTGGGCGACCAGTTCGGCGACACTGCATAACCCTGGTCGGTCATGCGCTGCTGATTGGTGCCGTCGGCTTCCATCGTGTAAATTTGCGGCAATCCGGTGCGGCCGCTGACAAAACCAATCTGCCCATCGGTCTTTCGATTCCACACTGGCGAAACGTCTGGACCCTTGTCCGTCGTCAGTCGTCGCGAATTCCCACCAGAAGCATCCGCCACATAGATCTCGGATTCCCCTGACCGGGACGACGAAAATGACAGCTTCGTCCCGTCTGCCGACCAAGCCGGCGAGAGGTTCGTCCCGCCAAAATGCGGGAAGGTCAGTGCCCGGCTCAGGTCGAGGGAATACATCATAATCTCCCAGCCGGTTTTCGTCAGTGCGCTGAAGGCAAGCCGCGACCCGTCGGGCGAAACCCGCGGCGACAACGCGATCGAGCCCAGACGCGTGACCTGGTGCTGATTCGAGCCGTCGTAGTCCATCGCCCAGATTTCCTTGTGCCCACTCCGATCGCTCACAAAATAAATCTGCGTTTCAGCGATTCCCTGAATGCCGCCGCCCAGCCGAAAAATGATCTCATCGGCGAACTTGTGCGCCATGACCCGCGCTGCCGCGTCGCTCGCGGCATCCGAGTACTGTTTGCCGAGGATCTGGGGTGACTGTATGTTCTTGACGTCAAAGAGCCAGCCTTGCATGGTCAGCCTGCCGCTGGCCACACCCAGGTTTCCAAACGCTAGCATCGCCGCATTCGGAGGAGGCCCGTTCCACGCCAGGAAATTTACCTCCGGCGGCTGCCCGGGCACCTGCAGCGGATAAAAGCTCTTCGACACCAACTCAACAACTCCTGATACATCCAGATCGTTCCAGAGGGTGTCGTTGAAGGTCTTTAACAGCGGGGCATTTGCGGGATCGTTGGTGGCGGGCTTGAAGTCGGCAACCGCAAGGTGGACTTTTTCCACTCCAAGGCCGGTGCCGGTTTTCACCCAATCCTGCGCCTGAGCAGCGGCGCCTGCCAGCCAACAGGCAAAAAACACCTGCAATGCACCAGCCAGAACGCCAGTTCTGCTTTTGCGTCGCTGACCTGCTCTAGCGGATTCGCCCGTTCCCATCAGGTTTGAAAATTTTGCGTGAAACAATATCGTAGCCCGATATGAATTGCTTTGCAAGAATTCGTAGATCGATAAACCTTTACCCTTCATTCAATTGTCCCTATTCTCCGCTCTTTTCCGCGACCCGAGTTCCCGAAAGGTACCCGGCTGATTACGGGCCAGAGGTACATCTGATTTAGCGCTTATAGTCGAACCAATACTCGACTGAAATTTTGCTTCCCGAATAATCCGGGGGTAGCGGACCGAATGTGTCGATCCGTTGCAGCGCACGCGCCGCCGAGATGTCCAACGACGGAACGCCGCTCGACTGCTCGACCCGAACATTGGTCGGGTGCCCATCACGCGCCACGTCGAACGTGATGTATACCCGCTGGGCCGAAGTAATCCTCGGATCGACTTCATACTTCAGCCAGTTCTCTGAGACTTTTCGCTGGATAACCTGTACGTACCAGCCGTACTTGGTGCCGAAATCGCCGCCGCCTCCGGTAATTCCGAATCCGCCCTTTGCTCCGGCCGCGCTGAAAGTTCCATACGGACCGCTCACCGGCCCTCCCTCCCCGAATGCGACCTGATTCTCTTCTGGCTCGGGCGCGGCCTGCGCTTTCGACTTCGATTCGGTGATCTGCTTTTTCTGCGGCTTGATCTTTTTGTTCTTGCCCGCAATCTCGATGGCGTCGGGTTCTTTCTCTTCGATCTTCGGCTGCGATTGAGTGATCCCTTTCGACTCGTTGGCCAGAACATTCTGCGTCTGGGTAGGACTGGCGGGCAGCGGAACCGTGCTCACCAGAGTCGCGCCAATGGCTTCCCCACCTCCGCCCGAACCCCACGTGTCGCCACTGCCTCGCGTCACGAAGGCGGTATAAATCAATAGCGCCACAATGATTCCCACATGTAGCCCGGTCGACCACGCCAGCGCGCGTCCCCAGCGGTCATGCTCGAAATAGATCTCAGCGCTTGCCGACATTGGTATCCATGGGCTGCGTCACGATACTTACGTTGGCGAACCCAGCCTGCTTCACCGCATCCATCACGGTCGCGAAAGCGCCAAAAGGAACGTTTTCATCGGCGCGCACAAAAATGGATTGGTGGCGGGGATCGCGTATCTTCTGCCGCAAGCGGTTCCCCATCTCATTGACGTTGACGGGATCGTTCCCCAAAAATACGCGCTGATCCTTGTTGATGGAAATGACCAGTCGCTCTTCCGTAATCTCTTTCACGGTCTTCGTTTTCGGCACCGCGACGTCAATGCCTGATTGCAACACCGGAGCCGTCACCATGAAGATAATTAGCAGCACCAGCACCACATCGACCAAAGGAGTGATGTTGATGTCGGCGAGGGCGGTCTGCGTTCGTCCGTTCGAGGTCGTGAACGCCATCAGCGCCTCGCGTCCGCGGCGACCGCCGCGGAACTCTGCGGCTGGTTGTGCTCCACGGCGTTCATGAATTCGAGCGAGAAGTCGTCGCAGCGTGCGGCGAATTCGCGGATCGAAGCGCCGATCAAGTTATAAGCAATGACTGCGGGAATCGCGGCAGCCAACCCGGCAGCTGTCGTGATGAGGGCCTCGGAAATACCCGGAGCCACTGCACGCAGAGTCGCCGCGCCGGCGGTTCCGAGCCCATGAAATGCATCAATGATGCCCCACACCGTACCGAACAACCCGATAAAGGGAGTCGCCGCAGCCGTGATCGCCAGCCAGGGGACGTTTCGCTCGAGCCGCGTGATCTCCTCTGACGATCCGATTTGCATGCCGCGCTGAATTGGGACCATGCTCCGCAGCCCGCCCGAAGACGCCACCTGGCGTCTGTACTCCTCGTATCCGCCCTCAAACACACCCACTAATGGACTGGGCTTGAACTGATCGGCGACTGCCACAATATCTTGCAGCCTCTGCGCCTTTCGGAAGGCACGCACAAAGCGTCCGCTCTGCGCTTTGGCCCGCCGCAGCAGGCTCCATTTGGTCAGAATAATCGCCCATGAGATCAGGCTGAAAGCGAGCAGCACCAGCAAAACCAGCTTGGCAACCGGGCCTGTAGTGGAAAGCATGTCGACGATTTCGCCGCCGACGAACGCTGCTGGCAAGGGAAAAAAATGCATCGTTTTTTAGGAGAACGCCTAGCTCCAATTATAGATGAATGCACGGCTTAACTCTCCCATGTGAACCCCATCCGACAATGGAAAGTTCATGCTCCGATAGTGTCCAAATACGCGCACAAAGCACGCGAAGCGCGGTTACTATTCCGCGCCATGCGCATTACCCGCGGCCAGAGCCAAGGACGGACGGCTGCGTACAAGGCGAAGCCTCCTTGTGAAAACTTGCCGTCCCCATCAACAAAACGCTCCATCGCCGGAAAATCGAACTCTATTTCATCCGAAACAGCTTTCACCACAGTGAACTCTTTGCCTCGCGCCTCGGCCGAGCGAGCCACAGCGGCAGCCTCCATGTCCACCGTGTCTGCCTCAAACGATTCGCGCAACTTGCTCTTCTGACCCGGACTGGCGACGGATCCAAAACTGACGAGCACACCCTCGCCGCCATCAATCACAGTTCGGCTGCCATCGCCCGCATTGATCACGGAGCTCGGTCGGACAAGGTCCCCAACTCGCAGTTTGGGATCGAGCGCCCCGGCAAAACCTGCCGAGCAGACGACCTTCGGATCGAAGATCGCGATTACCGCTTCCGAGGCCTTACGCGCAGCCGCGGCACCAATTCCCCCGCAGACCACGACGACTTCCCTGTTTTCAAAAAACCGGAAGCGCCGCCCATCATGCTCTTTCTCGGTCAGCCGCCAACCCTTCACCAGCGGCCTCACTTCGCGTTCTAAAGCGGCCACGATCGCGAGTTTAGGCATATCCGTTGGCCCGAAACCATTCCACCGCCCGCCGCAGCGCACCGTCGATTGGCATGATCTTCCATCCCAATTCGCGCTGGGCCTTAGCGGAACTGGCAAACATCTTCTTCTTTCCCATACGCACGGTATCGACCGTCGCGCGCGGCTCGCGCCGTAGCAGCAGGCCAGTCACCGCCTCGTCGACAATCCCAGCAGCAAAAGCGAAAATGTACGGCAACTTGATTTTCGGCGATGGCAGTCCGGTGATCTGGCCGAGCTTGTCGAGGATCTGCTTCAGCGTCAGGTCCTCTCCGCCGAGAATGTAGCGCTCCCCCGTACTGCCCTTTTCAAGCGCAGCAACATGTCCGCGCGCGCACTCCCTTACATCGACAAGGTTAAGCCCGGTCTCGACGTAGGCGGGAAATTTGCGCTTCAAAAAGTCAACTACGATTCGGCCCGTTGGCGTCGGCTTTACATCCTGCTCCCCAATCGGGGTCGTGGGATTCACGGTCACCACCTGCATTCCGGCACGCCCGGCTTCCAGTGCTACCTGCTCGGCCATGAATTTTGAGCGTTTATAGTGGCCGATCATGTTGCCTAGCGAGACCGGCGAGTCCTCATCCGCCGGACGTCCGTCGTTCGTAAATCCCATAGTCGCGACGCTCGAGGTATAGACAGTACGCCCGACACCGTTCTTCCGCGCCGCTTCGAGTAGTGCCCGTGTGCCGGCGACATTCGAGCGATACATTTCGTTCGGATCCCGCACCCAGAGCCGGTAGTCCGCCGCCACATGAAACACCGTGTCGCAACCAGACATCGCCTTCTCGAGAGAAGGAGCGTCGCGCAGATCGCCGATCGCGGTCTCAGCCTTAAGTCCTTCAAGATTCTTTAGATTGCTGGTAGGACGAACGAGCAGACGCAGGTCAGCGCCTTGTTCGGAGAGGACGCGCGCAACGTGGGAACCTAGAAATCCGGTAGCGCCAGTAACGAAGACTTTCAAAGTGGTCTCAGTT
>DATEHP010000131.1:0-3446 GCA_035279505.1 Candidatus Sulfotelmatobacter sp.
TGAGGTGTGAATCCGTCCTTTGGCGCTAGTGCGATTCGCAGTTTCCCGCTCTTCTCGTTCCAAACGAAACGTTCGAATTGACCGGAATCCAATGTCAGCCAGAGGCCGGCAGGCGCGAGATAGAACCTGCTGCGCGAAACATCGTGAGGTTCGACGGTGATTTCATCGCCCGCGACGGAAATGTTTCCTCCGAAACAGATCCATCCAAAATCAGGATGGTTGGCAACGTACGTTCCGGTATTCCACGCATATCCAAAAAAGTTCGGCCCATTGTCCCCTGACAAAGGATCGAAGCGCAGCATATCGGGAAAAGAATGGAAGGCGGGAGCATCAAAACCCTGCTCGTCGATATCAGTGAGCGCGCCCATCACGCCGCCGTAACCTGCGCGGAGCAAGTGAAAGTCATCGGGATGCTCGCGATATTCCGCCAGCATTGGAATGGCATTGATGCCCGACCCATAGTGATGCAGCTGGCGCTCGATGCGGCTGTATTTTCCGGCGTAGAGGAAATCCCAGTAACGGCGAGCGCTGCCGTTGTATCCCCAATGCGGAACCGTCGGCATATAGCCGATGATGGCGTTGACTGTAACCTCCGCTTTATCGGTATATCCGAAGTATTTGCTCCAGGCGTAGACCTCTTCTTGCCCCGTTGAATCCCACGGCATCTCACTTCCGAAAGGATAAGCTTCGGACCTCCAATGTTCGGCACGCGCTTTCATCGCCGCCTCAAGTTGAGTAGCTTGTTCGGTTTTGCCTTCGGCTTTGAGGTCGGACAGAATTGCGACGAAAATATCGCCTTCCATCTGACCGAATTGTGCTAGATCTGGCGCAAAACGCGCCATGGCCAGCGATGTTTGATACGCCTGCTCCAAATACCAATCCCACGGATGTTGTTTCACTAAGCCCGTGTGATTTCGTGCGAGCCGGTATAGAGCCCAATACGCCGCCGCCACATGCGGATAGTTGAACGATCGGTCAACGGCCTCTGAAGCTTGCTTGTTCCAGCTCGTCCAACTCTTCCAGTCGAGGTCAGAACGATAGTAGTTTGCGGGGAGTTGATCGGGCTGGTAGTAGAAGAGACTCTTCCTCACTCCGTATTTCTTCGGTCCATCTTTGAACTGGATGCCACCCCAAACCACGCCATTGACAAACTGTTCCAGCTTAGCGACTTCCTCCGCTTCAGGCTCCACGTATTCCTTCATGGCGAAGGCGAGCCACGATCCCGCGCCGCCTTCGTCGCTTAAGCCCGAAATCCATACGCGACTGTCCTGGGTCACAATGTGATTGGCTTCGCGGTCATAGGTCATCACCGACGGGCCGCGGTGGAATGGATCTTTCAGATCATCAAACCACTGTTCATGAGTGAGAAAGCGGCCCATATCTGCGACGGCTTCGGCCTGCGGCTTGATGACGAAATAATAGATCGATTGCGTGAGGCCGTCCGCATACGTGACGGTCAGCCGCGCACGTCCCCATTGCTTTCCAGCCAGGGCATATTCGATGAATGCGTGGTTCGGGGCTTCGCCTTTTTTCTGAATGTCGATCGCTCCGATTGGTTCCACCTCGATCGATTTCACCGGTTCCGGATAGCGCAAGAAAAGTTGCGCATGAATATCCTTCGGGAGAACGTATCCCGGGATGCCAACCGCAACCGGGCGATGGTTCTCGACAAGAGCAGCTTCAATATTCTGGATCGAAGGCGCGACGATAAACTGGAAACCAACGGTCCAGCTTTCCTTCGGAGCGAGGGTCTTCGATTTGGGCGGATTCCATGGCTGAGCCTTCTTCCATTCCTTCTCAGCAAACGCTCGACTCACAACCATCCAATCGTAGAAACCTTCGAATGTCATGCCGCGAGGGGTCAAGTCCAGATAGATTTCTGGCTTGGGCTGCTGATGTTGCCTCCAGCGTGGACTTAAGATCGGCTTGTAGGCTTCAAACGAAGTCGTTCCATCCGGGATCACCAGCAAAGCCGGCCCATGGCCGTTCAACCTGGTGACTTGAAGATAGCCTCCCTGCTGTCCGATGTAGGGGTCCGAGAACGAGCAGATGGCGTGCGCTTGCTCGAGGGTGCGCTCGTTCATGTCATTGTTGAAGACCATGGGGACACCAAGGCCGCCGATCTCGACCGAAGTGTTGGTGTAATTCGAAAGTGTGAATCGAAGAGTGAGCTTGCCATTGACAACGCCCCAGGTGCGAATGACCTGTAGCGGAATAGTGTCCGAAAACGCGCCGCTCAGATCGGCCGCCGCGAGGACACCGCTCTCGTGCGGCGCATTCTTTACCGGGGTCCGGCGAAGAGCCGTTGAGTAATCTTTCCACTCGCCATTTCCGGCTTTCAGGCGAATGTCGACGTCGCCCAGATGGTAGAAGCCGTCGTGGGAACGTTCCGTAAGGCGATCCCCTGGCGTGAAATCAAATTGTGCCTCTGTCCTGGGATGAAGGGCCGCTACCGTCTGCGAAGAACGTACTAGCGACAACTGAAAGTCTGGTGCGTCAAAGTTCTCGACGCCATCTGCGAGCATCGGCCCCGGCTGCGGAGGAACCTTCTTCGGTTCCTGTGCGAGCACGCCAGTGCTCGCTAAAAACAAAAGTCCCGCACAGCAATTCAATGCAAGCCGACAGAACCTGGAACACGCGTGGCTGATCATTGGAGGTTGTCCTTCGTCTCTGCGGCGGTCACATCCGTACGAGAGCTCACAGACATAGAGAACGATTTAAGGTGCTTGATCCCCTCGGACAGTTCGCACACCAAAGATGGCTCCGATTTCATTTCCATCCGTGGCCTGGAAGCGAACTGCCACTTTGCTCTTGCCCGCAATAAGCTCCGGCGGGATGACGTAACTGACATCCGTGAATTGCTTTTCCTGATCGGGGCTGAGGTGCGATTCGGCGTGATTGGCGATCTTTTTGCCATCGATCAAGATGTCGAGCGTGCTCTTTCGCCACCTGTCGCCGCCGAAGGTCACCCACAAAGCGATCGGCCGCGAATTCTCAACCGGCATGTCGAAAGAGAACCAGCCCTTGCCTCCTCTCCCATGGCGGCCTCGCCACAAGAGCGGAGCAGAGTCTTCGCCTTGCTCATTGAAATCGCGCTCCGACTGCATCTCGCCCGGTTGGGCAAGAGCGATCGTCGCAGCCTGAAGCTTCTGCTGTTTCTCTTGCTCGGCTTTATACTCGGCCGAACGCTTGCTCCACGCTTCCGGCGTAAAGACATCCCAATAGACTGCGTATTTCCGGCGCGGGAGTTCGTAGAATGGCGCAAACTCGATGTCCTGGCTCAAGCCGACGTCGCGTGTCTTAAACCACCCGGGCTTTCCGGTTTCCGGCTTGAGGAACTGCTCGACCGGCCTTTTCGCAACCACGAGCGCCGGTGCCGATGGCGCAGGCGCGTTCTCTTCGTCGTCCTGGCGAGCCTCGGGCCCAAGATCTCCAGCCAGCACCAG
>DATEHP010000132.1:0-22408 GCA_035279505.1 Candidatus Sulfotelmatobacter sp.
ATCGCATTGAACTCGATGTTGGTCGCCCACTTTTTGCGGATAGTGCCTTCTTCGGCGTTTGCCGGGTTGGTGGCGCCCATCAGCTGGCGCAGGTCAGCAATGGCATTTTCTTTTTCGAGAGCCAGCGCCACGATCGGGCCGCTCGACATGAAATCAGTGAGCGAGTTGTAGAACGGACGGCTGGCATGCACGGCGTAAAACTGCTCGGCCTGATGCTTGGAAATCTGCAGCATCTTCATGGCGAGGATGCGGAAGTTATTCTTCTCGAATTGTTCGATGATGTCGCCGATTGCGTTCTTGCGAACAGCGTCGGGTTTGACGATAGTCAGGGTGCGTTGCAGAGTCTTCATTCGGTCGTTGGTCCTTCGTCGTTCTTGTTATTTGTAGAGACGTTGCTTGCAATGTCTCTTGCAAGCAGAGGTTTTTACCTTGTTGTGAGAAGAGACGTAGCAAGTACGTTTCTTCACATTTACACGCTCACTCCGATTGCCGCCGCCAGCGTTTCTCCAATGGCAGCCGGGGACTTCGCCACTTTAATCCCAGCTGCCTCCAGAGCTCTGATCTTCTCGGCCGCGGTTCCCTTGCCGCCCGAAATGATTGCGCCGGCGTGGCCCATGCGACGGCCGGGAGGCGCGGTTTGGCCGGCGATGAACCCGACGACTGGCTTTTTCATGTGCGTTTTGACGAACTCGGCGGCGGTCTCCTCGGCATTGCCGCCGATTTCGCCGATCATAATTACAGCTTCGGTCTCGGGATCGCGGTTGAACAAATCCAACGCATCGATGAAATTGGTGCCGATGATGGGGTCGCCACCGATGCCGATGGCGGTGGACTGTCCGATGCCGCGTTGCGTGAGCTGATGCACCGCTTCGTAGGTCAGCGTGCCGGAGCGCGAAACGATGCCGATCGATCCTTCTTTGTGAATCGACGCTGGCATGATACCGATCTTGCATTTGCCGGGCGAGATGATGCCGGGGCAGTTGGGGCCGATCAGGCGGGAGCGGCGGTCCTGCAGGAATTCCCAGGCTTTGACCATGTCGAGCGTGGGGATGCCTTCGGTGATGCAGACGATGAGGTCGATCTCGGCATCGGCGGCTTCCATGATGGCGTCGGCGGCGAACGGCGGTGGAACGAAAATCACAGTGGCATTCGCGTCGGTTTTATCGACGGCTTCGCGAACGGTGTTGAAGATGGGCCAGCCTTCGTGTGTGGTGCCGCCTTTGCCGGGGGTTACGCCTCCAACGATTTTGGTGCCATAGGCGCCGCTGGCTTTCGCGTGGAAGGTGCCTTCGCGCCCGGTCAGACCCTGGACGATTACGCGCGTATCTTTATTAACGAGAATTGCCATATGAAATTCCTCGATTATGAGACTTCATGACTTCAGCACTGAGCAGTTGGCATTTAACCAGTCGGGCTAAGTGCTAAGTGCCAAATGCTAGCTGCTCGCACTATCTCCATTCCGTGACGCCGGCTGTGCCGCGCGCCGCTGCGACTACTTTGTCCGCGGCATCTTTCATGGTGTCGGTAACGACGAAGTTGAAGCCAGAGTTCATCAGGATCTTTTTGCCTTCTTCGACGTTCGTGCCTTCCAGCCGCAGGACGATGGGCAGCTTGATGTTGGTCTTGCGCGCGGCTTCGACCACGCCCGTGGCCAGTGTATCGACACGCAGGATGCCGCCGAAGATGTTAATCAGCACGGCCTTCACGTTTCTGTCACTGAGCAAGATCTCGAAGGCGTGGGCAACCTGTTCGGAGCTGGCGCCTCCTCCCACGTCAAGAAAGTTGGCGGGTGTGCCTCCGGCGTACTTGATGATGTCCATCGTCGCCATCGCCAAGCCAGCGCCGTTCACCATGCAGCCGACATTCCCATCGAGCTTGATGTAGTTCAGGCTGTACTTCGAGGCCTCGACTTCGAGCGGGTCTTCTTCAGTGATGTCACGCAGTTCACGCAGATCGGGATGGCGGAAGAGAGCGTTGTCGTCGAAGTTGATCTTGGCGTCGAGGGCGAAGAGGCGGCCGTCGGTCGTCGTGATGAAGGGATTAATCTCGAGCAACGAGGCATCGGTATCCAGGAATGCCTTATAGAGGCTTGTGAGGAACTGAACTGCGGGATTGATCTGCTTCGCGCTGAGGCCGAGTTTGAAGGCGATCTTGCGGGCCTGGAAGGCTTCGAGGCCCATGCCGGGGTCGATGTGCTGCTTTAGGATCGCGTCGGGATTTTCGGCAGCGACCTGCTCGATCTCCATGCCGCCGGCGGCCGAAGCCATAAACACCGGCTTGCCTTCGGCGCGGTCGACGAGGATTCCGAGATAGAGTTCCTTCTCGATCGGCAGGGTTTCTTCGATCAGCAGGCGGCGCACGATGCGGCCTTCGGGGCCGGTCTGGTGCGTGATCAGCTTCATGCCGAGCATCTTGCCGGCGAGATCGCCAACTTGATCCACTGACTTCGCGATCTTGACGCCGCCGCCCTTACCGCGGCCTCCGGCGTGGATTTGAGCTTTGACTACGACTCCGGCGGAACCGGAATCCAGCAATTCTTTTGCGATCGATTCAGCCTCTTCGCGCGAAGCGGCCATCGATCCGCGGGGTACGGTGACACCATACCTCTTTAAGATTGCTTTTCCCTGATACTCATGAATTTTCATAATGATGACTCTTCAGTAACGAATCGGAGGGACCCTGCTTGCGGCGTCGCGGCGCGGGCAGCAAACTTTTAATTTTATAGAATGGCGGAGTGTAGGGCAAACGGTGGCTCTGACTGCAAAAGCAAGATCCTCACCACAGAGGGCACAGAGGACCTTCAAAGTGGTGCGCCCTTCCTGGCGGACACTGCATCTAAAGTCGACTGGCAGTCTCGAATATATTAGCTCGGGAAAATCGCTATGAAGGTGATCTCTCTGAATGTCGCGCGGCCACGCCTGACCGTCTACAACGGCAACACAATCAATACTGGCATTTTCAAACAGCCCGTGTCGGGGCCTGTCCCGTTGCGGACGCTCAATCTGGATGGCGATCAGCAAGCGGACCTGGCTGTCCACGGCGGGCCGAACAAGGCAGTCTATGCTTATCCTTCGGAGCACTACAGCTTTTGGCGGGAGGAACTGCCGGGGACGAACCTTCCCTGGGGCATGTTCGGAGAGAACTTCACGACCGAAGGGCTGTTCGAGCGCGACGTGCACGTCGGAGATCGTCTGCAAATCGGGTCAGCCATTATCGTAGTGCGGCAACCACGCATTCCCTGCTACAAGCTGGCCGCCAAGTTTCGGCGCAACGATATTCTGGCGCGATTTCTGCGGAGCGGCCGCAGCGGGTTCTATTTCTCGGTGGAACGGGAGGGACTCGTTAGCGCTGGAGACTCCTTCGAAATTCTCAGTCAAGAAGCGGTAGCCATCACGATCGCGGAGATGAATCACGTCTTCGCCGTTGATCGGTACAATCGCGAACTGCTGAACAAGGCCATTGCGACTCCAGCGCTACCAGAGGACTGGCGGGACCATTTTGAGAAAAGCCTTCGTGGCATGCCTGTGACATCCTGATTCGCCAACTTTCTACGTTCCTCCGAATCCCAGTGGCGCCTGAACGCTCTGCCGCAGCGTTATGCCGTACAATGCGGCCTTAAGCATGATCCTCGACGCACTCCATCGCCTGGCCGATCACAAAGAGTCACTCGCACGAGGCGAGGCGCGTGACGTGATGGCCGAAGTATTGACCGGAAGATGCACCGATGCGCAGATAGCGGCCTTGCTGATCGCGCTGCGCATGAAGGGCGAGACCGTCGAGGAAATTGTCGGGTTCGCGGAGGCAATTCGCGGGGCAGCAGCGCCGTTACCGATTGAACGTTCGTCCGCCAATGCCCTAGCGGTCAGTGGGACTGGCCGGGATGCTCTGCTTAGTGAGTCTTTCAACGGATCGTCGCTGGTGGATACCAGCGGAACGGGTGGCGATGCCAGCGAGACCTTCAACATTTCGACCGCGACCGCTCTGGTAACGGCGGGCGCGGGAGTTCGCGTGGCCAAGCATGGCAACCGCAGCATCAGCTCGAAATGTGGGTCAGCGGATGTGGTCGAGGCTCTGGGCGTCAATATCCAACTCTCACCCGAGCGGGCGGCGCAATGCTTGCGCGAAGTCGGAATCTGCTTTCTGTATGCTCCGAACCTGCATCCGGCGATGAAGCAGGTACAGGGGGTACGCCGGGAGCTTCGGATGCGCACGATGTTCAATCTGCTTGGGCCGCTGACGAATCCAGCGCGGGCGAACGGCCAGGTCGTGGGCGTGTATTCGCTGGATCTCGTGGAGAAATTGGCTGAGGCACTGAGCATGTTGGGACTGCGACGCGCGCTCGTGGTGCATGGGCTGGATGGACTGGACGAGATCACGATCACCGGTGTGACGCGGATTGCCGAGGCGCACGAGGGGTCAGTACGATCGTACGAAGTGGAGCCGGAAGAGTTTGGGATGAGGCGCGCGACACTACAGGAAATTTCTGGCGGAGATGCAACCCAGAATGCGGCCACCATTCGCGCGGTGTTAAGCGGGGAGAAATCTCCACGGCGAGATGTGGTGTTGCTTAATTCCGCGGCTGCGCTCGTCGCGGCGGGGAGGGCGGATCATATTGCGGGCGCAGTCCCGCTCGCGGCGAAGTCTATCGATTCGGGGGCTGCGGCGGGGAAGCTGGACGCCCTGATCCGCTTCAGTTCATCTCAGCGAGACTAAAAAGCCTCTTCAACCACCCAGGAGAGGCTAAAGACGAAGGAAAATCAACCTACTTGCACTTTCTCGAGATATTGGGCGACCTGAACGTTCCATCCCAATTCTTTTTTCATCAGGTCGCGCAGCTGGCCTGAGGCGTCAGGCTCGCCATGGACGAGGTACGTCGTTGCGGGTTGATTGCGGAAGGTTCGCAGCCACTGCAGCAACTCCGGGGGATCGGCGTGGTCGCTGAACTGTTCAAGCGCGGCGACCTGGGCGCGGATGGGAACGTAGTCGCCGAAGATCTTCACTTCGTCGGCTTTGCTTTTGATGGTGAAGCCGCGGGTGCCGGGAGCCTGGAATCCGATGAAGAGGACGAGGTTTCGCGGGTCGGGGAGGCGCTGCGCCAGATGGTGAAGGATGCGGCCACCGGTGGCCATTCCACTCGAGGAGACGATGACCGACGGCATCATGTTCGCGTTGATCTTCTTCGACTCCTCGGGCGTGGAGGCGAAAGTGAAACCCGGCCAGGCGAGCGGAGAGCCGTACTTGCGGATCATGTCGCGGGTTTCGTCGCTGTACTCCTCGTCATGCTTCAGAAAAATCTTGACGGCATTAATCGCCATCGGGCTGTCGCAGAAGACGGGCAGGCGCGGGATCTGGCCTGACTCGATCAGGTGCTTGAGGATGAGAATAAGTTTCTGCGTGCGCTCGATCGCGAACGCCGGAACGATCACACTGCCACCTCGGTTCGCCGTCTCGGTAATCAGCGACGCGAGTTCCGGCAGCGGGTCTTCTTTGGGATGGATGCGGTTGCCGTAGGTGGATTCCATCACCACGAGATCGGCCGCTTCCCCTTCCTGGGGACCAGAGTGCACGACTTTCCCCGGCGCGACTTTGTGGTCGCGGACACGGCCAATGTCTCCCGTAAAGAGGAGGCGCCGCGTGGCGCCGTTGGTGGTGAGCAAGATTTCGGCCATGCACGATCCGAGGATGTGCGCGGCGCGGACGAAGCGGAAGGAAAGCTCAGAGGACAGTCTTACCGTTTCACCCACTTGGACAGGCTTGAAGTACTGCAAGGCGTTTTCGGCTTCTTCCAATGTATAGAGCGGCAGGGCCGGATCATGTTTGGACTTTTTGGTTTTGTTGTAAAAGCGCGCATCTTCTTCCTGCAGATGACCGGAGTCTGGGAGGATGATGCTGCATAGATCTATGGTCGGAGGTGTAGCGCAAATCGGCCCGCGGAAACCCTCTTTGACGAGGCGGGGGATCCACCCGCAGTGGTCCAGATGTGCGTGGGTGAGAATGACGGCATCGATTTCTTTTGCCGGAATCGGGGTATCGCGCCAGTTGCGTTCGCGCCACTCTTTTGGACCCTGGAAGAGCCCGCAGTCGATCAGGACCTGGAATCCGCTCTTGCCGGACAGATCGCCGGTATTGATGAGATGTTTCGAGCCGGTGACAGTGCCGGCGGCGCCGAGAAACTGGATGTAGGCCAAGCGTGCCCTCCCGCGACCGATTAACTTACCACGGAGGCACGGAATACACCCCGAAGATCGAAATTGTATTTGTCATTTCGAGCGAAGCGAGAAATCTGCTGTGTGCCGGCGTGCAGCAGATTCCACGTCGCTGCGCTCCACGGAATGACAAGACTAGTCTTCTCCGTGACTCCGCGACTCCGTGGTGAAACTAGCTTTGTGGTGGGCCTACCTTGAACGTGTTGTTGGTCATGTCGCTCTCGGGGACGCTGCCATCGTTCACCCGTATTTCTTGCGGGACGGCGGGAGTTTCTACGCGGAATGTCGCTTTGCTCTTGGCGCGAACTTCGATTCGCTTGGTGACCTCTCCGCCGATGAACTTGATGGTGACGGGGACTTCGGCTCCGGCTGTTCCGAGATTGTCGAGTGTGATCGTCAGCAGGGACGACTTGGTGGGCGTGCTGGCGGAAAAGGCCGATTCCACTTTGAAGTCGGGAAGGCCGCGGTCGTGGTAGACCCAGTCGTCGAAGAACCACTGGAGGTCGCGCTGGGTGTGCGCTGCAATGATCCGTGGCATGTAGGTTGGCTCGTTATCTTCGGATGACTGATACGAAAACAATGCAATGCCGAAGCTGGCATCGCCGATCATGTCACGTAGCATCCACCAAACGCACATTGCTTTGGACTGCAAATACATGTTGTCGGTGGTTTCGACGAGAGAACGACGCGGGGTCGAGGGCGTCTGATCGCTCTCGTTGTGTGGAGGCTGTGAATCTACAAGCAAAGCGCGATGGCCCTTCAGATAGTCCAGAGCGGCGGTGCGGCCATGCCCTTGTTCAATGTCGTAGGCCTGCGCAAAATGAGCAAGGCCCTCGTTGATCCATGGATGGGGCGATGCGGCCTTCTGGCGAGCGAGGGCGTAGACGAGAGTCAGCCTGCCCTCGTCCGTCAATCGCTGCATAGGTGTAAGTAGTAGGTAATCGCTCACAAAAGGTGTCGCTCCAGAGAAGGGCAACTGTGCCACCTGCAAACTGAGGAAACCTTTGGCACTTTGCAGAGGGTCGAGACTCCCGAGAACATCAGCGTAGGAAGCTGCGCCAGCTTCGTTGGTTGGCAAGAAATTCACCGTAGAGTCGTGCTTCACTTCAATCGTTTTGTAGCTAGCCAACACAAAGGTCGGGACACTCCCACTGCGTTGAGTGACGCTGAATGCTCCGATTTTTACAGGCTTGTCGGGCGTGACTACGAAGCTATCTTTCGTGCCGCTGAACAGGATCGTGCAATCCTTCGTCGATGCAATCATCAGCGACATACTCGAAAGTGACTCTCTAGCGTTCCATCTCCCTACGACTTCGGCGAGATCATCGTTTTCCGACAGATTCGCCGATTCGGTCGCAATCGGATACCACGCAACGTATCCTGCTCCGCGAACGCCGCTGAAGTTTTCGTCGATTCGATCCCAGTCGGAGTTCTTCGCCGTATCCTCCGGCGTGCCGAGGCGAGTGAGACGCGTCGCGTCGAGCACGATGACTCCTTCGTAGGCGATGTCGAGATCGATGGTTGCGTGGGACGCAACCTCCTGCGGCAATGTCACGATCGCTTCCGATAGAGACCCCGTGTGATCGATATCGGAGGTGTAGGGCTGGGTCACGAATTGGAGCATTTTGCCGCCGACCCGGATGGCACGCCAATCGAGAGATGAGGAAATTTGCAGGACTGCGATCTTCTGCGGCGTGGGGGCGTCGTTGCGCAGGGTGATCTGTCCGCGAGCGCCCAGGCGGTGCTGCTCTGGCTCGATCTGGAGATTCAGATTGTAGTTGGTGATCGAGAAGGCTTCGCGGTCCAGGGAAAAGCCAAGGCTTGCCCCACAGAGTACACAGAGCAGGCACAGGGTCTTCAGCAGAGACTTCATTCTGTTTCCGATGGAGCCTGCCCGGCTCGGCGTTGCCTTACGATCTCGTAAAGGACGACTGCCGCAGCTACTGAGACATTCAACGACGGGACCTTGCCCAGCATCGGGATCGAAACCAGGAAATCGCACTTGCGTTTGACCAAATCGTGCAGGCCTTTGCCTTCTCCGCCCAGAACGAGGGCGCAGTCCATGTTGTAGTCGAGGGCGTCGTAGGTCTGGGTAGCGCGCTCGTCGAGACCTACAGTCCAGATGTTGTTTTCTTTCAGGTCTTCGATGCTGCGCGCGATGTTCGTTACCTTCGCGATGGGAAGGTGCTCGCTGGCTCCTGCGGAGGCTTTTGTAACGGTGCCCGTAACGGCGGCGGCGCGACGCTCGGGGATGACAATGCCATTCGCGCCTGCGGCGTCGGCGGTGCGCAGGATCGCTCCGAGATTGTGGGGATCTTCGACGCCATCCAGCACGACGACCAGAGAATACTTGCCGCGCTTGGCGGCGATGACATCTTCGAGGTCGTTGTACTGCTTGGCGGAGGTAACGGCGACAACTCCCTGATGCGAGGCATTACCGGCCATGCGGTCGAGTTCGGTGCGCTGGAGAAAGCGGACCGGGATACCGATTTTGCGGCAATCTTCGATCAGCCTCTGCAAGCGCAGATCGTGGCGCTCTTTGGCCATGCCGACCCATTCGAAGGCGCGCCCGCGGGCCTTGAGCGCTTCGGTGACGGAGTTGATTCCGTAGATGATGTGCATGAAGAGTTAGTGTATCGCGCTTTGAATTTCTGGCGATGTCGTTGCACGTTTCCACCGATGTCATCCTGAGGAGGGCGACAGCCCTCCGAGGGACCGTACGAAGTCAAGAGTAGCAATGCTGCAAACGAGGCCACCATTGCTGCAGGCATTATGAGCACTCCTCGTTACAGCATCGAAAGCCCATAACGACGTACGGTCCCTCGCGCCGGCTTCGCCGCCGCTCAGGATGACGCGCGAAGGGACTTCACAATCTCCAAGGGTTCGGGGCGGTCGGTGTAGTCTTCGTTCGCCGATGCGTCGAGGATGGTGCTATCGCGGTCTACGATGAACGTGGCAGGGATGGGAAGTTCCCAACTGTCGTCGCCGTTGGTGAAGGGCAGATTTACGAAGGCGCGGCGATAGATGGCTTCCTGCGCGGCGGGGACGCGATGGGTCAGGCCGAACTGGCGCGCAACTTTGTTCCCAGCGTCGGAAAGCAGGGAGAAGCGCAGTTTGTGCTGATCGTGCATGAAGAACGTTTGCTTCACGTTTTGCGGGGAAATAGCGGCGAGTGTCGCTCCGGCTTCCTCGATTTGAGGGACGATCAGGTTCATGGCTTCCATCTGGCCGACGCAGAAGGGGCACCAGCGGCCGCGGATGAAGCACACGACGAGACGGCCTTTCGCGAGCAGGTCGGACGTCCGGACGATCTTGCCGTCGTGATCTTGCAGCTCGAATGAAGGGACCTTCGCGCCGACTGGAAGAATATTCGCTGCGAGATTCCGCTGCTTTAATTCAGACACGGCCTGCGAGTGGATGTTCTGCGTCTCGGCGGGAACATATTTCGCGATCAGCTCTTTGCGCTCGGCGTAGATCTCACGCAGGGGACGAACGTCGGTAGTTGGACCGGATTCTTCGAGGGAACGCCACTTCATGGTCGGTTCAGTACGAGTGTAGGGATCCTTCGACTGCGCTGCCGCTCACTTCGCTCACGTCAGCTTCGCTCAGGATGCCAAGTGTACAACCATGCTTCATTCGTGTGTATCATCCGCCCACTTCTGAAACCCCACAACCTTCTTGTACGGGACTTCGCTTCCATCGATCGGCACATACATGAACTTCCTTCCCCGGCGAACATATTCATCACCGCACTTGCAGCGGTAGCGATAAGTACCACTACCCTCGTAGCCATAAATGGTACCGCGCATCCATACATACTGCCCGAAACCTTGGCACTGGCCCATCCGACATAGAGGGAATGGGTAAAGCAGGGCTATACGACCAATCAATGCTGCCCACGTGACGAAAATAGCCGCGAAGAATCCGAGTGGAAAGCCGACCAGGTAACCCGCCATTCCGATCTCACGATGCAGAGCACGAGCAAGCCATGCGCCACACATGAGCCACAACGCCGTAACAAGTAGTCTGGGAAGCGTAAATCTCATCGTGTGGGCTGAAAGCTGAGATCTTGTCTTCACATTCCCGGCATCTTCATCCCCGCCAGCCTTCTCGCGAAGCTGGGCTTGCCCATTTGCTTGAACATCTTTTTCATCTGGGCGTACTGGCGGAGCAGGTTATTCACTTCCTGCACGGTTGTGCCGGAGCCGCGGGCGATGCGTTTGCGGCGGCTGCCGTTGATCACCTCGTGGTGATTGCGCTCGTGGATGGTCATCGAGTTGATAATGGCTTCGACGCGATTGACTTGTTTTTCGTCCACCTGGTCGGCGGCCTTCTGCAATCCGGAAAACGGGCCGATGGACGGCAGCATGCCGATCAGGCTCTTCATCGATCCCATTTTTTTCACCTGGCGAAGCTGGTCACGGAAATCTTCGAGCGAGAAACCATCGCCGGTGAGGGCTTTCGTCGCGAGTTCTTCGGCTTTCTTCTTGTCGATCTGTTTCTCGGCGCGCTCGATCAGCGAGAGGATGTCGCCCATGCCGAGAATGCGCGAAACGATGCGGTCGGGATGGAAGGCCTCGAGAGCGTCGTACTTTTCGCCGATGCCGATGAACTTGATGGGCTGCCCGGTAACCTGGCGGATCGAGAGGGCGGCGCCGCCTCGGGCATCGCCATCCATCTTCGTCAACACAACTCCGGTGAGCGAGAGTTTCTTATGGAACTCCTCGGCGGAGCGGACGGCGTCTTGTCCGGTCATGGCATCTGCGACGAACAGGATTTCCGAGGGATTGAGCAGCTTCTTCAGCGACTGCATCTCGTCCATGAGTTGGTCGTCGATGTGGAGGCGGCCGGCTGTATCAACGATGAGGACGTCGCACCCGGTGACGACGGCCTCGCGGCGCGCCTCCTTCACCAAGCGCTCGACCGTCGCGGTGTTGGCTTCGTCCACCTGTCCTTCATAAATCTGGCTTTTCACGGCCTGGGCCACGACTTTCAGTTGCTCGCGGGCGGCAGGGCGGTAGACGTCGACGGAGACCAGCAACGGACGGTGTCCGCCTTGCTTGAGCCAGTTTGCCAGCTTGCCGGACGTGGTGGTCTTGCCGGAACCCTGCAGTCCCGCCATGAGCACGACCGAGGGCGGCTGAGAGGCGAACTTTACGCGCGCTGTATCTTTGCCGAGGACCTCGACGAGTTCGTCGCGGAGGATCTTGATGACCTGCTCTCCGGGCGAGAGGGCGGTCATCACTTCCTGACCGACAGCTTTGGCGCGGATCTGATCGATGAGCTGCTTGACGACTTTGAGATTGACATCGGCCTCGAGCAGCGCCATGCGGATTTCGCGCAGGGCCTCGTCGATGTTTTCCTCGGTCAGCGTGGCTTGGCCGCGAAGCGTTTTGAAGGCGCGTTGGAGCTTTTCCTGAAGATTCTCAAACATAGAAGTATCTGACTATTTTAGCAGTCAGGCCAGCGCTGGGCGGACGCCTCATAGATCCCACAGAGACGACCAATAACAAATATTACTCAACCTTCGGCCGTGCGAGCTCGATCCGATCGGTAGTGCGCGTGTACTGAATACCACCCATGCGTCCGATCAGGTCGAGCGAATTCCGATCCAGGCGCCCGTCCTTGATGTGCGCATCATGGATGTGAATCGAGACAACCTCACCGATCACCAGACTGCTGCTCGTTGGAGCGGGAGAGAAATCGAGAATCTGGTGCAGCTTGCATTCGAAACTCACTGGCGATTCTGCCACTCGTGCCGGCCGTACCAGTCTTGAGGGCAACGGGGTGACCTTTGCCAGCTCAAACTCATTGACCGAAGGGTCATATTCGCCGCTTGTCACATTCATTGGTTGCAACAGGTCGTGCGTGACCACGTTCACCACGAATTCCTTCGTCTCGCGGATATTGCGCAGTGTGTCTTTGGGTTCGCCACGGGAATTTTCTCTATGCTTGGGCGGGCGTAATCCAGGGGCGAAAGCCAGCAAGGGCGGATCGACGCAGATGGCGTTGAAGAAAGAAAAGGGCGCCAGGTTAGGGTGCCCGGAGGCGCTCACGGTGGAAACCCATGCAATCGGGCGCGGAGCGACGGAATTCAGCAGAATGCCATAGAGGTCGGTATGAGAAATCTCGGAAGGGCTGACGTTCATATTGTTATATGTGATGTACCGGGATAAGTTACGGACCAGTTTGTTTGAAATAGAGGTCTTCCTGCGGTCGAGGGAGACGTATTGACTCGCCCGTCAGAGGATCTTTCTCAGGCTGTTGAATCGACAATGCGGTGATCATGCGGATTGGCGACGGAAAGAGCGGTGAGCAGAAAGAGGTAAGAGGTCAGACGAATGATCAGGCGCATGCGCGGAAGGATAGCATGTAACGGTTGTGTTTCCCCGGACGCCTTCGTTCGGGGGCAGGCACTTCAGCGGCTGTGCAGCTCCATATCGCTCCGGACCGCTCGGCTTCGGCATCGCGGGGGCAGACGAGGGGTCCGTTCCTACACGAGCAAACTAGACTGCAACGCTCAGTGGTTCTTTTGCGACCTCACCCCGCGCGAACTCTTTGACGCGGCGCGTTTTCAGCTTGCCAAGGACGTAGTCCAGCAGAGGCCGGTCACCGCGCCGGATCTGCTGGAACTCGACTCCCATGCCGAGATTGTCGACGAGATATTTCACCTGCGCCTTGAGCGCGAGGCTCACGTCGAAGACGTTCAGCATCAGGCGGAAATCAGTGCCGGGACGCAGGGGTTCCATCGCGGCGAGGCGTGCGCCGTATTCAGAAATCTGCTGCACCTCGCCCGCCACGCGCAGTACGCCGTCGCTCACCTCCGCCTGTCCTTCGACATAAAAGCGCGGGCGCCGGCGCCGGTTCGCCTCCGGCCGTCCTAATCCGCTTGATGACGCGCGCCGGTCGAGTCCATCGAGGATGACAGGCTGATACTGCTCTTCCATCTGACGCAACTCTTCATCCCATGGCGTCTTGCCCTCGACGCACTGAACTGTGAACTGGCCACGCAGAGAAGACGCCGGATCGGCTGACCAGATGACCTGGCAGACCGCCTTGTTGCGTCCGCGTTCGACGATGACCATATCGCCAATATTGAGGTCGCGGGAGCTGAGCAGCCGCGCGCCGTGCGGATGAATGTCGTAGGTGCACGCCATCTCGGGCGTGCCGCGGCCCTCCTGGCCAATCGAAATCCAACGCACGGGCAACGCGAGATGAACAAGCTTTGTTGTCAGCAGGCCGTCTTCGGGCGACAGATTGGGATTGCTCGGCACGTTTTCAATTCCTATAGAGCAAGCTAGCAGTACATGTACGACCGGGCAATGTACGTGCGTAATCCAGAAGATGGTTACCGATCGGCATTACCCACGTGGGGGAGGCATTGGACGGGTGAATCGAAAGCGGATTCCTCGCGGCGCTTCGCTTGCTTCGGAATGACAACGGGTCTGTTGTGCGATGGGCTGAACATTCCTGCGAATCTTTGCTTGCATGATTGACTCGTCTCGGTGAAGATGAAGGGAACTTCCTTGGATCGGCGATGAGATCTCCCGTCTCGAAAGCAACGTCCGGACGTCCGCTGTCGGCGTCAGCGGCCAAACTGCGGCTGTTGAAACGCCTGCGCTGCACACTGCGTTACGAGAAAAAAGCCTGGGAATCAGGTGCGCGGCTGGTGGCTGGTGTGGACGAGGTCGGACGCGGCTCGCTATTTGGTTGCGTGGTGGCGGCGGCAGTGATCCTTGATCCCGCGTACCGCGTGCGCGGATTGCGTGATTCCAAGTTGTTGCTGCCAGATCGGCGCGAGATGCTGGCACTGCGCATTCGTGAACATGCGGTCGCATGGGCGGTCGCCGCGGTGGACGCAGCGCGCATCGATCAGATCAATATTTATCAAGCATCACGAGCCGTGATGCGCGACGCCGTGATGGGGCTGACCCCAACGCCTGACCATCTGTTGATCGACGCGCTGAAGATTGAATGCGATGTGCCACAAGACGCGATCATTCATGGCGACGCGTTGTCGGCGTCGATTGCCGCGGCGTCGATTCTGGCCAAGGTAGAGCGCGACCGCATGATGTGCGAGTGGGACGCGGTGTTCCCGCAGTATGGATTGGCATCACACAAAGGCTACAGCACGCCCAAACACCTGGCCGCTTTGCGCGAGCTTGGACCCACTCCGTTGCACCGGCAGTCATTTGCTCCGGTGTGGCAGAACCCTGTACCCCAGGAAGCATTTGCCTTCATGAACGAGGATGATTCGGAAGTGCTTGTAGCTGAGGGACTTGCAGGATAGCGGTCGAAGTTTTCCACAGTGTTCCTGAAGGAACATTTATTTTACAATATTGTACGTACAATTCCGATCATTCCTGCAAGTCGAGCGCAATGAAGGGCTTATGAAGAACGCAAAAAGTGAACGCGGGTCACATTCGAAGGCGAAGAGCGGAAAGACGACCAGGCGGCGGCGCTCGGCGAATCGCCGGCGGCGCGCCCGGGGTTTCTCGGGATTGATGGAAGAAAAACTGCAGACCATGAAGATCGGCGATCTTTATCGTCCGTTGAAGAGGCCGGTCACGCTGCGACTGGACGCGGACGTGCTGGCCTGGTTCAAGAAGGACGGGCGACGGTACCAGACACGGATTAATACCGCGTTACGGAAGGTGATGGAGCGGGAGATGAAGGCGTCGTAAGGGTTGCGTTTTGACGGACCCATCCTTTAGCAACAGGCGCGAAAGAGATCGAAGTTGGGAGAGTTTCTGGATGGCGCCAGGAAGAAAGAGCGTGCGGCGCAAGAAGCACAATAGGGTCGCGGCTACAGCAGTGTCGCTTTACGGGTTTCGTAGGGTCCCTCGGAGGGCTATCGCCCTCCTCAGGATGACAATTCTTTTAGAGCGATGACAGCCATTCAGAGCGATGACAACTCTTTAGGGCGATGAAAGTCCTCTAGAGCGATGACAACTCCTTAGAACGGATGGCGATTCTTTAGAGTGATAACAATTCTTTAGAACGATCAGAAATGGGCACCTCGATTTTACTCAGTGGCGATTTCCCCGCTGCCTGTGTCCATTTCAGGGATGTGCGTTAGGTCACTGACACCCCCACACGAAGCAGAATAGAAACCTCTGAGGGAGATGCCTGTCATGAAACGGTGCTTTCTCGGAATGCTCTTCTTCGCTTTATGCCTTTCCCCTTCAATGTCAGCGCAGGATGCGGCGATGTTTCGCGGGGACCTGCAGCATACCGGAGTCTACGGTGCGCCCGGAGTTTCCAAATTGAATGGGGTCAAGTGGAAATTTCACACTGGCGGACCTGTGATTTCGTCGCCGGCGGTAGTGAACGGCGTGGCATACGTCGGCAGCCGGGATGGGAATCTCTATGCAGTCGATGCTGGCTCGGGCGCGTCGAAGTGGAAGTTTGCTACCAAGGGTTGGGTCGTTTCGTCGCCGGCGGTTGTGGCCGGGCTGGTTTACTTCCTGAGTTATGACAGTACTTTCTATGCGGTAAATGCGAACACCGGGGAGCTGAAGTGGAAATTCGCCACCGGCGGCGAGAGGCGCTATGCAGGCACGCACTTGCATCATCTGGAACCGGCCGCGGAGACCATGCCTGATCCATGGGACTTCTATCTGTCATCTCCCGCCGTGTGGAACGGCGCGGTGTACTTCGGCAGCAGTGACGGGAACGTGTATTCACTGGAGGCCGCATCGGGCGCGCTGAAGTGGAAGTTTCACACGGGTGACGTCGTGCACTCGTCACCCGCAATTGCGGACGGAGTTCTCTACGTCGGAAGCTGGGATACATATTTGTATGCGCTCGATGCGGCGAGCGGGGCGGAGAAATGGAGATTCAAGACGGGCGAGGACCCGGACATTCACAATCATGTGGGGATTCAGGCGTCGCCTGCGGTCGCAGATGGCATTGTGTTTTTCGGGAGTCGCGATTCGTTTGCATACGGGGTTGACGCCGCGACCGGAAAGCAACTTTGGAAGTTCTCCACCAACGGATCGTGGGTGAATAACTCAATGGTGGTGCATGACGAAAAGGCGTACTTCGGAACGTCGATTCCGGGATTCATGCATGCGGTAGAAGCCAAGACGGGGAAAGTTGTGTTTGACCTGCCTACGGGAACTCCGGTGTTTGCCTCGATGGCGCTAGCTGATGACACACTTTATATGGGGAACTTCGGCGGGAAGCTGACGGCGATCGATTTGAAGACGCAGAAACCGGCTTGGGTGTTCGAAACGGATGGCGCGAAGCAGAATGCTCCCGCTCTGACCAACACGGATGGGACCATTAAGTTCGAGGTTGTGTTTTCTTCTCCGAATCTTTTCTACGACGACATGGTCATCGCGGTGCATAGGCTGTTCACGATGGGGACGATTCTGTCTTCGCCCGTGGTGGCGGGGAATACGGTGTACTTTGGCAGCACGGATGGGAATCTGTATGCGCTGCAGTGACGGAAGGATTGTGAGAGTCAAAATCCGCGAGTTTCTACTGCTGGTGATTGTTCTGGTGTGCGGCATCGCCGCGCTGGGGCAAGAGAAACCCCTATTGGTGACTTACGACCTCAAGGTGGTCATCGAACCCAAGCAAGGCACAATTTCCGTACACGGAAAGATCGGGGTGCCTGTCGCAAAGGAGGCGAAAACCCTGCAGTTCGGGCTTCATGACACATTCGCCATCAAGAGACTGCTGGTTCACGATCGCGCCGTAACGTTTACTTTTCAGCCGGGCGATCGCAGCCCGATATTTCCTGCCAGCAAGAAGGTGGTCGTGAATTTGCCGGCTGCAGCACAACCGGGAGAGGTTCAACTGGAAATCGAGTATGGAGGCAGGCTGAAGGATATACCGGAGTTCGGAACGTCTCCGGATCAGACGCAGGCGCTGGACGATCAAATCAACTCACGGCTGGTCGAGCTGGCGAACTATTCCGTCTGGTATCCGCAGTTTTTCGTGTATGGACATCCAATTGCCACAACGCTGGAAGTATCTTTGCCCAAGCGGTGGATGGCGATCTGTTCGGGAAAGAAACTCGATGAGCGGGAGAAAGACGGAAGAGCTGTGACGCGTTGGTCGTCCGCACAGGATACGGACATCCTGATCACGGCCGCGACGAACTACAAGCGCAAGGCGATCCCAGTGCCGGACGGGCAGATCGAGATCTATTACACGCAGCTGCCGGAGGAGTTCATTGATCGAGACAGCGGGGAGATCGCAGCGGTCGTGAATCTGTTCACCGATGGGCTGGGACGCACGACAATTCCATCGGGGACTTTGAAGCATGTGTTTTCTCCCAAGCGTAAGGGGCAGGGACGTGCAGGGATCGCACGGACGGGGATGATTGTGACTTCCGAAGGACGGGTGCTTGAGGAGTTGGCGAAAGATCCGAAGTTCTCTTTGCTCCAGGATGTGGCGCATGAGATCGCGCACTTCTGGTGGGATTTCGGTGCGGGGCAGGGCGACTGGATCAACGAGGCATTTGCGGAATACTGGTCCGCGACCGCAGTAGAACGGATTGTATCGCAGGAGCAATTTCAGAAAGTGCTGGATCGATATCGCAGCGAAGTGCAGGCGTTGCCAGCGGATGCTCCCGCGCTGTCCAAGGTACCTTTCGGCGGTTCGGGATTCGTGGTCCGCTATTACAAGGGATCGCTGATGCTCGACTATTTGAGACAGGCGATGGGCAGAAATCAGTTTTACGCCGCCGCGCGTGATTTCTTTCAGACTTACAAGGGGCGATCGATCGGCACGGCGGAGTTTCGCAGATTTTGGAACGGGAAACTGGGAGACCAGAAAGACGCGGTGGATAAGTGGCTCGACTCCGTCGGCGGGCTGCCCGAGATGGGGACAGCGGCGAGCAACTGACACGACTCGGCATAGTCAAAATCCCCACCCTGTTGCACAAACCGCAACAACGGTGGGGGCACCCGCGGTCTGAACTATTTTGCGACTCTTCCGCCGCCTGAGGTCGTGAGACTTGCTTTCTGTTGGGCTACCCAATCGTGGATGCGGTCGCCTAACACGTCCATTGGGAGCGCGCCTCCGGTGAGGACTTGATCGTGGAAGGCGCGCAGGTCGAAGCGGGCGCCGAGTTGATCCTTGGCATAGGCGCGCAACTTCAGAATTTCAAGCTGGCCGATCTTGTAGCCCAGCGCCTGCGCGGGCCACGCCATGTAGCGGTCGGTTTCCGACTGTACTTCAGGTTCGTCGATCAGAGAGTGATCGTGGAAGAAATCGACGACCTGCTGGCGCGACCAGTGCTTGTAGTGGAATCCGGTATCGACGACCAGGCGGATGGCGCGGAGCATGTCATCCTGCAAATGGCCGAAGTAACTGTAGGGATCCTGGAAGAATCCGACTTCTTTGCCAAGGCGTTCGGAGTAAAGCGCCCAACCTTCCGTGTAGGCGGTGTAATACTCCTGCTGGCGAAATTTCGGGAGCTCGGGCAATTCCTGTGCGAGGGCGATCTGCAAGTGATGTCCCGGAACTCCCTCGTGATATGCCGTGGTCTCGACGTCGAGAGTTGTACGTTTCGTGAAATCACCGGTGTTGACCATGACGTGAGCCTTTCTCGAGCCGTCGGGTGTGCCCTGCAGGTAGTGCGTGGAGGCTTCTTTTTCGCGGAACTCTTCGATGGGCATGACGTCGAGATGGCCCTTGGGAAGATGGCCGAAGAGGTCAGGCAACTTGGTGTACATGGTATCGATGTACTTGGTGTAGAGATCGAGAATTTCCTGGCGCGATTTGGGATGGCGATTGGGATCAGTCTTGACGGCGGCGCCGAAACTCTTCAGGTCTTTGTAGCCGAGTTGGTTGGCGACCTGCAGCATGCGGGATTCGATCTCTTTGACCTGCGCCAGCCCGATCTGATGGATCTCTTCCGGAGTCAGGTTCGTCGTGGTGCTTTCTTTCACACGGAAGGCGTAGATTTCGTCGCCGTGGGCGAGCGACCAGACGCCGGGCTCAGTGCGACCTTTGGGCGCGTATTCGTCGCGGACGAAGGCGGTGAACTTGGCATAAGCGGGGTTGATGGAGTCGCGAATCGCGGCGATGGCTGCTTCGCGCAAGCGATTGCGGTCAGCTTCAGGGATCGAGTCGGGGAACTTGTTGAATGGTTGTAGATATGGCGATTGATCTGGAGCCATTGTGCCGATGGCGCTCGACTGAGAGACGACCTTTTCGAGAAGCAGGCGCGGCGGCATCAGGCCGTCGGCCATTCCTTTCCGCATCTGGAGGATGGTCTGGTCGAAGAGGCGCGGGATGAGTTTCAGACGAGTGACGTAGTCTTCGTAATCCTTCACTGTCGCGAAAGGAAGAGTGTTCACCAGCTGCGGCAAGCCGGTGTGGATGCCGCTTTGCTGGTCGACGGGCATCTCCCATAGCTTGAAGCGGGCGCGGTCGAGATCCATCTGCATATCGCGAATCATCAGGCGCTTATTAAGGACCTCCTGATCGGGGAAGCCGGTGGTGTCGATGGCTTCAAGGCGCGGGATGAACCGGCGTTCGTGCTCGAGGTCGGCATCAATGGCTTCCTGTGAGAAGTCGTCCATCTGATCGTTGTATCGCCGGTCGCCGAGAGTCGAAGCATAGATCGGATTGTGGCGCATAGTGTATTCCCACTGCTCGTCGAGGAGAGCGTTAAGGGCTTTGCGGCGGGAGTCAAGATCAGCAGCGGGATTGGCGGCCAACAACGACGCAGTCGAGAACGTAGTAAGCGCAAAACAAACGAGCGAACGCAGCATGGAACCTCCAAGAAGGTTTAGACGGGGTTACCAGGGGAATGGTGATCATCCTAGGCATCTCTGGCTTTGGGGAATCCGAACGCACTAAGGCTCTATGCGTTGATTGAGATCATGTAACAGTTGTGTGTTGTTATGTAAGGCGCGCTCGAGAATCCCTGCCTGCTGCTTCGCTGTGTGCCAGTCTTGCTTCTCTACGGCTTCGGTAAGGCCGGGAAGTTCGAGGTGGGCGTAGGTGAATCTGGCGCCGTAGAGGATGTGCTTGAACCATGGGCGGCCGGGGATTCCGTCCGGGTTGAGCCAGTTGCGTTCGACTTGCATCATGCCGTGATTGAGGGTGGTAGAGAGTTTGGGATCAATTGATCCTGTGGCGAGTTTGCGCGTCAACGATTCGTTCAGCTTTTTTCCTGCAACTTCCAAGTCGTCGATAGCTTTGAGGACTGCTGTGAGATCGAGAGAGGACGCAAGGTCCTTCGACTGCGTGACTGCTTCGCTTCGCGAACCAGCCACTCCACTCAGGATGACAGAATTTGATGCTGGGTTTCGCTGTGCGGCGCCTCCGCTCAGGATCACAGATTTATTGTTGGTCGCAAGGTCGTTTACGAACTGGCGGATGTTGCTGGCGTACGTCTGGAAATCGAATGGAAGGAGATCGGCATTGGCCAGGCGCAGTGCGGTGACTCCCCACAGTTGCGACATGAGCGTGTGGTATTTGTAGCCGGGATCGCCGAAGTGATTCATCCAGTAGAAGTCATCGTAGGCAGAGTGGTAGACGCCGTAGTCTCCGTCGAATCCGAGGCCGAGGACTGGCACGCCGATGAAGTTGAGAAAGACAGTGTGATCGGAGCCGCTGCCGATGCGGGTGTCGGCGAGCGTTTGATTCGAGGCGCCAGAGTCGTTGAATTGACCTGACTGCTGACCTTCTTTCTTTTCGCGCTCCACCGTCTGCTTCCACGCTTCGTAGAGAGTTTTGCCGGAAGGATCTTGTAAGGTGCGCGTGGTTTCTTCCAGCATCGGGGCGAGGGAGGCGACGGCTTGTCCGTGGAAATTCGGGCCTGAAGTGGCTTCGTCGACGTTGATGTAGGAGACAGCCTTGGTGCGGAGGTCGTCGGCGAATTGTTCGCCCCACTCGCTGGAGCCGGTGAGGCCGACTTCTTCGCCGTCCCAACTGCAGACCACCAGAGTGCGGCGTGGACGTATGCCTTGTCTATTCAGTTCGCCCAAGGCGCGGGTAAGTTCCATCATGCTGGCGGTGCCGCTGGAGGGATCGACGCCACCGAAAACCCAGGCGTCGCGATGATTGCCCATCACGACCCATTCATCAGGAAGGTCTGAGCCGCGGATGCGGCCTTCGACGACGTAATAAGGTTGGAGGCGGTTATCCATTTCAATCTTGAGATGGGCCTTCACGCGGTCGCCGCCGAAGTGATATTCGAAAGACAGGCCACCCTGCCAGTCTTTGGGAGCGACGGCGCCGTCCATCTTTTCGAGCAGCGGCTTAGCGTCGTGCCAGGAGAGCGGAAGCGCCATGATTTTCGGAGCAGACATGGCTTCTTCGATCGGAATACGTTTTGCGCCGGGGACCGAGGCCCATCCCGGAGTTTGCGGATCGCCGGGGACCATGAAGTCGTAGGTGATGGCGCCGCGCTGGATGTGATACTCGGGACCCCACGGTCCGTCGGGATCGACCTTCCCTTTCTTGTATCCGTCTTCTTGCGGATCGCTGTAGACGAGCATGGCGGCGGCGCCTTCACGCTGCGCGGTGAGCGCCTTGAATCCGCGGTAGCTGTAGGGATTGGAATAGCGCACGAGCACGATCTTGCCTTTGACGCTGATGCCGTTCTTGTGCAGCAGATCGTAATCTTCAGGATTGCCGCTGTGGGCGTAGATGACCGGAGCAGTGACGTCTCCAGAGATGGACATGCCGAGCCAGGCTCCGCTGATGTTTGGATTCTTCGAGTCGTCGTCACCCGGGAGTGGTGTCTCGCGGAGAAGGGCTTGATAGTGCGTGGGGGCGATCATCTCGAGCGACGCCGACTTTGGATTTGTGCCGTAGACGTCGTAGCGGTGGATGATGACGTCTTCGAGTCCTTGCTTCTTCCATTCGGCAGCGATGTAGTCGGCGAGTTCGTTGTTGCGCTTCGATCCGGCGATGTGAGGTTCCTGGGAGAAGATGCGATGCTGGCGCCGTTCTTCGTCAGGGTTGGGGATGGATTTGAATTTGTTCTCAATCTCGGTTTCGTGGGCGGCGGAGGCGGGGGTGAAGCCGAGGATCGATTGAGCGGAGGCGATGGTGCAGAGAGACAGAACGGTAAATGGCAGGAGCGCAGCGTGTTTGCGGGTCATGGAGTCTGTGGGGAACGCACACATGCTAACAGGAGTTCATGTGCGTTGTGATGTTGTGAAGCAGATGTTTTGAGCTTGTCATCCTGAACGGCGGCGAAGCCGGCGTGAGGGACCGTACGAGGG
>DATEHP010000133.1:0-7350 GCA_035279505.1 Candidatus Sulfotelmatobacter sp.
CGCCTTTCATCCCACTCCGGCTCCAATCGAGATAACTTAACGGTTAACCCATCACAGAACTAATATCTCTCGCGCGCTCAATCACATAATACATATTTGTACGTACTACACGGTACATAAGAATGTTCCTGCAGGAACATATGTAAAACTTACCTGGGTGCATTTTCAATAACTTAGCCCTCCTTCCAAGTGGGAAATAGTTTCAGGCAGCAGCAATGAAGCCAGTCACACATTGTTAACACCCTTGTGACAAACCTTTGACGATTGAACTGAGCCGGCGCTCATCTAATGGGGTGTAAGCGGCACACGCTCGAACTGGATTCAGCGGTGTCGTGATTCGCTTTTCGAACAATCAAATCAATTTCAAACTGACATGTCGACTACACCGACACGATACTCGTCTCTGTCTCTCATGGAGATTGTTCGTCTTTGCGCCGGAGCTCTTGATGACGAGGCGTGGGAGGAGTTTGTTTCGCGGGTGCGGAAGCCCATACGCCTCAGCATCACGCGCACTGCGGCTCCTTGGGGAAGACCATCCAATGGGCTCGTCGAGGATCTGGTTCAGGTGACCTATCTCAAACTTTGGGAAGGGGGGCGCAGCCTTTTGCGGGACTTTGCTCAGCAGTGTCCCGAAGGCATCCTGGGATACTTGAAGAGAATCGCCGCCAATGCGACCCACGACTACTTCAAGCATGGACATAGCCAGTCGTCGGGCGGGGACGAACCGCACGTTTCCACCAGTGACGTCGATCCTCAGGCCGGGATGGAGGCTCACGGCAGCGAGGAGAGAATTGCGTTCCAACTCTTTTTGAGTGAGATCGATGAGCATCTGAAGCACTGCTTGAACGGGCCTGATCGGGAGCGTGATCGGACGATCTTCTGGCTCTATTTCCGCCAAGGAATGAGCACCCGGGAAATCGCCTCGCTGCCCGGCATCGGATTGGGCACCAAGGGAGTGGGCAGCGTCATTGAACGAATGAAGCATTCCATTCGGGACCAGATCCTGGGCACGCATCCGGATTCTGAAGGCGATCAGCGAAAAAGCGAAAAGCAAAGTTGCTCAGGAACTCGTTTATGAATTTAGAGGAGCGTCTGAACTTGGGACGTCCATTGGACAAACACCTCGATAACAGAGAGCTTGACGCTCTTGTGCCCTGGTCTGGTGAGAGCTCGCGGGAGATGGGAGAGCTCTCTCCGGCCGCCGTGCGCGAAGCTCAGCAGCACGCGGATTCGTGTGCGAAGTGTGGCGGGAAGGTGTGGAGATACAGTCAGCTTGTGAACCGACTCTCGACTGCGCGGGCGCCAAAAGCGGCGTCACCGGGGGCCAACTGTCCTAACCTGAGTGGCGCCGCCTGGCAAGAGGTAGCCGCAGGAATGTGGCCGGAATCGAAAGCCACGCAGTTGATCGCCCATGCCGCGTTGTGTGCCTATTGTGGGCCGCTGCTCCGTGACGGTATGTCCGCGGACGCCCGCCGAGACGAGAAGATTCTAGAAGGAAAAAGGGATTCGCGGTCGGTTTGGCCGTCGAGTTCGGGATCGACCAGATGGTTGGTTCCGGTCATGGCGCTGATGGTCATTGTTGGAGTGATTGTCGCAATGCCTTGGTCACCGCGGACTCCGTTCTCCGGGTCGAAGTTTGCCGAGTTCGCCGTGAATACTCACAGACAGCACGCTCAAGGGAAACTCGCGCTCGACTTGCGGTCTGACTCACAGCTGGAACTCAACCAATGGTTGAAAGTGAAGTCACCGTTCTCTGTGGCGTTGCCGGCGTCTCCGATCGAAGCAGGAGAGGAACGTCCTTATTACTTGCAGGGCGCGCGGCTGGTGCGCGTGGGTGGTAAGGCAGCCGCCTTTATCGCTTACCAGGTGAAGATGCCAACGCTGCAGACAACCGCGGCATCCTTAATGGTTACGCCCGATTCGGTGGCCGTAGCTTCCGGCGGAATCGAAGCCGATTTCAAAAAAGTAAGTTTCCACTACGCCACGGTCGATGGCTACAAGGTAGTTACCTGGTCGGTGCATGGGTTGACCTATGCTCTGGTTTCCGAGGAAGGAAACAGCACACAGCGATCGTGCATGGTTTGCCATTCTGCGATGAAGGACCGTGATCTAAGTCAGACGCCGGCGCCCTTACGCTCGAAGCGAAGTATTCCGCAGGCTGTTTGGCAGTAATCCTTTCAACCCAAACGCAATTCCATCGTGACAGCGCGCCGATGCTGCCGACAGCAGATCCTTCGGCCCGCAAACGACGCGGGCTTCAGGATGACAAGCTTGCCGGCGCGAGAATTTCCCAGCCACAAAAAAGTAAATTCCTTCGAGATCTCGTCATGTCTAGTGAGGTCGATTGCGCCCTCGAAGTAACCGACTACAGCACAAACATAAGTAATGTTTCAGATGTAAGGCCATTTTAGTCCGTACATATTCGTGCGCTAAAAAGCCTCTGGGACAGCTGTGTCAGAACCCTTAACGGTTTTAAACCGTGCAACAACAATTAAGAACTGGAGAAAAGTACAATGACCGGCAAGTTTAATCAGCAAGCCAAGAAGAATGCATCAGTGCGGATGCTTTTTGCCGCCGCCCTGGTGCTCGCATGCGCAGTCGGCAGCGTCACCAGTGCGGCGGCGCAAACAGTGACAGCCCCGCCTACACCTATCGACATTACGGTCCCGGTAGGGAACACGGCATTTCTGGTCGGCCACGCCCAGGGTTCGCAGGGTTATGTTTGTCTGCCCTCGAGCAACGGTGGAACTTCGTGGACCATCAACCCAGCCCGCCCGGAAGCCACTCTGTTCACGAATGTCTTTGGTGAGAACGTCCAGATCATTACCCACTTCGCCAGCTTCGTTACCAACCCGAACCCCCTGACCGCCCCGAATCCGCTTCCACTCGGGGGCAATGCGACCTGGCAGAGTTCCTTGGATAGCAGCAAAGTGTGGGCAGTAGCCACGGGACACATCAATCCCAGCTCAGACGTTGAGAGTTGCCCGCATACTGGCTCGATTCAATGTCTTCTGCTGCAATCCATCGGAAACCAAAAGGGACCGACGGGTGGGCGACTGCTGAACAAAGTCACTTTCATTCAGCGCCTGAACACGAACGGCGGATCTGCTCCCACAACCGCTTGCAGCGTGGGCCAGACCCAGCTCCAACCTTACACGGCCGACTACTACTTCTACCGCGCCGACAACTAACGCGGGGTGCAACAGCCTTTAGCGGAAGTAAGGGCAACGCCCCACCTTGTCTCGCCAAAAAAATGGGCGAGATGGGGTGGGGCAGCGTTCCAGTACCCGCATCCCAGCGACCGCGATTGCGCGAAAAATGCCGGGGAGTTGACGGGCTGAGATTCGACGTCCAAAATCCCAAGGGATCCGCGTTTGGAATTCCCGCCTGCGAAAGCGATGTGGGGATAGACGGATCGATCTCGGGCATTTCGGAGACTAAGCCGCGCGAAGAACGGGCTTCGTCCTTCTGTGTTCTAGTTTCCCTGTCTGGTTCGAGTGCGGCTGGTAGAATTACTTTCTTCGGAGGTGCGTTATGAAGGATCTTTACGAAATTCTGCGAGAGAAAGAGATGCAGATCGATCGCGTCCGGAAGGAGATTGCTGCCCTCAAGTTTGTCGTTCCCCTACTTGGGGACGAGGGTGAACCGCGGCGAACCGGCGAGTCTCCTTCCTCCTGGCGCAAAGACGCTTAACAGAAGAGCAATGGCGAAAGACCTTTGTGAAATCTGCATTTGGCCGGGCACGCCACGCGCGGGTGCCGCACCCATTGCGGCGTTTACAGAGGGTGCGTAGCGGTCCGGGGCGCACAAACTTCTGGATTCGACTTTTCCACCCGCAAATCTCCCTCCTTGTGACGAACGACTTTGACCCTGGCAACAACCGGGCACAATCAGGATCGTGCGAATTCGTACCGCAAACCATTCGAGGCCGCGCCCTTCTACAGGCGCGTCAACACATTGGTGGGGGCGCGGGAGTAGAGTCTCCTTGTAGCAGATTGACCCAGCCACAGACTCGCTTACCGCGGTACGATCAGAACATCCACATATCGAAAATAATTCGTTGTTTCGTCCTGGGCCTCCTGGCTGTCGCATTCATTCCCTCTGCTCTCGGACAAACCACGGCGCGGCTTCGAACTTCTGACACGGAACTCGAGATCGAGACGTCTGCGAATACTCCGCGCCTGGTGAGCCTGGTATTTCCGGGACAACCGAAGTGGGAGAACCGCATGTCCGAGACTCTGATTGCGTCAGTGGAGATCGAGGGCAAGTCGACTCCGGTGAGTTGGACGTTCAATCGGGACGGCAGTCAGATCAGTGAACAGCGAGTTCTTTTTGTCTATGACTGCGCCGCGCCTCACCTGCGGTTGACTTGGGAGTGGCGGATTCGACAGACGTACGGCCCGATTGAGCATGAGATACGAATCGAAAATCTGGATGGGCGAGAGATATGGATTCCGATGCAGGACAGCCTTGCGTTCGCCTGGCAGATTGACCCGAACGCTCCATTGCGGCAGGTATTCGTCGAGAAGGGAGCGAATGCTCCATCGGCGGCCGGGACGCATGAGGTCTCGCTGACGGACGGATACCACTGGACGGGCACGGCGAGCACTTACGGTGATATCGATGAAAGAGAGCCGCGCGAAATTATTCCGTGGACGCTGGTAGAAAGCGATGACGCGACCCACAGCGGGTGGTATGCCGGCATCGAGTTCAGCGGGCGGACTCGGGTTTCCCTAAGCCGGGAGAAAGAGTCGCTGAAAGGGGCACTGGGGTTGAATACGGATCCGGCGCCGTTTCGCACGCGGCTGGCGGCAGGCGGGGTGTTCGAGGCACCGGTGGTTTTTCTCGGCGGATTTCGCGATGGAGAGGATGGGGCCGGGAACGTTCTGCGGCGGTGGGTGCGGGCGACGCTGGGCAATCCAGAGACGTGGAAGAATCCGAATTACCCGGTGGTCGTGAACAACAGCTGGGGCGGCGGGATGGACGTAAACGAAGACGTAGCGCGACGGATGATTCGCGACGCGGCTGAGCTTGGCGTGGAGATGTTTCACGTGGATGCCGGCTGGTTTCGGGCGGTGGGTGACTGGTATCCGAACCCGCAGAAATTTCCGCACGGGCTCGCGGTCGTCGCTGACGAGGCTCACCAGCGCGGGCTGAAATTTGGTCTGTGGGTCGACTGGACGCAGGCCGGGCTCTCGACCGAACGCGGTGCACTGAACGCGCGCGATCCGAAGGTGCGCGACTGGATGGTCACTGATTTGCCGGCGGACTGGCAGCCCGAGGCCTTCAAAGGGCAGACGATCGATATCGGAGTTCCAGAGGCGAGGGAGTGGGTCGAACGTGAAGTCGACCGAATTATTACGGACTACCATCTCGACATGCTCGAGCACGATGGCTATCTGGTGGCGCACGGATGCGATCGAACGGATCATCCGCATGCAGCGCCCGACCCGCTAAATAAATGCGTCTACAAATCGTGGGGGGCGTATTGGGTGGACAGCTCGAACTCAACCGACGTCAGCTACCACGCTGTACGCGCTTACTATGACATTTATTCCAAGATGAGGAAGCAGCATCCGGGGCTGATGTTCGAGATCTGCGCGGATGGCGGGCGCATGGTCGATTTCGGCACGGCGGCGCACGGAGATTATTTCTCGATCACCGACACCTATGATCCAGTCTCAAACCGCCGCGCTTTCTATGACACGAGCCACGTGCTCCCGGCCGCGATGCTCGAGAGCTACGTCGAGAAGTGGCCAGCGCCGCGAATCGAAAACTTCCGGTATATGTTGCGCAGCGGCATGATGGGGTGGCTGACCATCATGATCGATACCAATAGCTGGTCGGCGGAACAGCATCAGGCGGCGAAGGAGGAAGTCGATCTGTATAAGAAGGAGCTTCGCGGGCTGATTCGCGATGCGGATCTTTATCACATTTCCGCCCGGCCCGATGGAATCCACTGGGATGGGATCGAGTACTGGGATCCGCACCGGAGGGGTGGCGTGGTGTATGCCTTTCGTGGAAAGACCGAGGAAGAATGGGCACATTCATTCCCGCTGCGCGCTCTGCAGCCCGAAAAACAATATCGTCTCAGCTTCCACGATCACAGCTCGGCTGACCGGACGGTCAAGGGGCGGGAATTGATGCACGATGGGCTCAAAGTCAGACTGGCCACACCGAATAGTTCAGAGTTGATCTTCGTCGAGGAAATCGGAGAGTGATGGCAGGCATTACTTCGCTGCCGGGGCGCCCGCCTTTCGTTGATCCACTGCCGCGATGAACCCTCCCCAATTCGTGCGAAGGGTTTTGCTGAGATCATCACTGTAGCCGAACACGGCCCAGGGGGCTCGCTCGGCGAGCAGGGCCAGCAGAGCGTCGATCTTTTTCTGGCGGGCCTGCATCTGCAGGGGCTTGCCGAAGCGATCGTACATGATTACTTCATAGGACTTTCCTGTGGGGATGAAATTGGTGTAGTGCTTCGTTACTTTCTTGTAAGCCCAGATCAGGTCAGGAATGCGGCAGACGGACAGTCCGAAGCGGCTGGGAAGAAAGACCCAGGATTGAGTAATCGTAGCCCGGCCGATGCTGGTGGCGTTACCTTGAAGTTCGATTTCGAACTGCTGAGCGACATCCGCGAGATTTCCGTAGATACAGGCTCGCTGGACCACCGGATGCGTGGAAACATCGGCGCGGCGGCGCATGACTTTGGCGATCAGCCATGCGGCGAGCACGAACGCGGGGACACCGATGGCGAGGGCGATATATCCCTCGTCGCGAAAACCCGTGGTGTCCAACATGAAGGGGAGAAACGCCTGATTGGCGGTGGGATGCTCTTTGATCAGCGGGGTAACGATGTTCGAGCGCACGTCGGAAGGAAGTTCGCGAAGTTCCCCGGTATAGACGGTACCGTTTTCGTTGGGGCCGCTTTTCACGATCAGAAGGTGCTGGTTGAGCAGGAGGATCGAGTACTTTGCCTTAACGGTATCGCGCTTGACCGTTCCTCCCTCGCTTTCGCGCTCGACTTCCTGAAGGCCTGTGTCTGAGGAATCGTCTCCCTTTACCTGAACGAAATATCGCAACTGGGAGGCAGGTTGTTGGATCGTCACGAGCTGCGGACCGCTGACCTGGAAGGGGCCAGCGAAGAAGTTGTACAGATAGCGTCGCTCGATGGCGGTGTAGCCGACTACCGCCACGATCAGGATGAGGCCCACGAGCAGGAGATTGCGGTTGGTGCGATTGATTTGGCGGTCCAGGAACGTGCCGTGTATTTGTGCAGATATGGAACTGGACGGAATGTCCATATATATGATCCAGACTCGTTAGTTCATCGGGCTCAGCAGCCTGTCAGTC
>DATEHP010000134.1:0-10904 GCA_035279505.1 Candidatus Sulfotelmatobacter sp.
GTTCTCGCACATTTGCGCTCTCGCGCTGATGCTTGCCATAGCTTTCGCTCAGCAAGGAGCCTTCCCCGACCGCGCCAGCATCTTCTGGTCGGTGACTGCCGGAGTCATCGGCGGATTCTCGATTGCCATTTTCTACCGCGCACTGGCCTCCGGGCACATGGGACTGGCGGCTCCGATCGGCGCCCTGCTGGGTGCCGCGATTCCCACGCTGGTTGATATCGCCCTGGAAGGCGCGCCCAGCCGCTGGTCGATCCTCGGATTCGCTCTCGCCATCCTCGCTATCTGGCTGATTGCCCGTCCCGAGGCTCAGGGAGAGAACGACGAATCCGGTCATCCCAAAGGCGTAGCCACCGCCGCACTGGCCGGCGTCGGATTCGCCGGATTCTACCTCTGCATCCATCAGGCAACCGGCTCGCCGACATGGGTCGCCGCGATCTCCCGCATCGGGTCGCTGATGGCTACGTCAACCGCTGTGCTTATCACCCGGGCGCCACTCGAGCTCAATCGTTCCGCCACCATCTTCGGTGCTCTGGCCGGCTGTCTCGATGTCATCGGCGTCGCTCTATTCATTTTCGCCAGTGAGCACGGCCGCCTCGACGAAGCCGTAGTGATCACATCGCTCTACCCCGCGATCACGGTACTCCTCGCACGGATTGTTCTGAAGGAACATTTCAGCCGCTGGAAGTTCGTAGGGCTGCTAGCCGCGCTAGCAGCAGTGCCACTGATCGCGGCTGGATAGTCCTTTCTCATCTCGGTACCCGGTACTCGCAACTCGGTACTCCCAACTGCTAGCATCGCATCGTGCCATTGCTCGAAATTCGGAACATCGTTAAGGTCTTCTCGCGCGACATCCGCGCGGTTGATGACGTCTCTCTCGACATTCAAGCCGGTGAGACCCTCGGTCTGGTGGGAGAGTCCGGCTCAGGCAAGAGCACGCTCGGCCGCCTGATCCTGCGCCTGATTGAACCCACCTCGGGCAGCATCCGCTTCGAAGGCCGCGACCTGCTTGCGGTCAGCTCGCGTAAAATGCGCCGTGTCCGCCGCGACCTGCAGATCATTTTTCAGGATCCCTTCGCCTCTCTCGATCCCCGTTACCGCGTGGAAGACATCATCGCTGAGCCGCTGATCATCCATGGAAGCTCGAATGACGCAGGTGGGGAGGATTCAAATGGGAAGGATTTATGTGGGGACAGCCGTCCCCGGCTGCCTGCCCTGGGCGCCGCCAAAGGGTCCGGTCGAGCGAAGCTGGAAAGCCGTGTGGCCGAACTGCTGCGGGCGGTGGGCCTCGACGAATCTGCCCGCCTGCGTTACGCGCACGAATTTTCCGGCGGACAGCGCCAGCGCATCGGCATCGCCCGCGCCTTGGCTTTGCGGCCAAAGTTCATCGTTTGCGACGAGCCAGTCTCGGCCCTCGACGTCAGCGTTGGGGCGCAGATCATCAACCTGCTCGCTCAGCTACAGCGCGACTTCGGCCTGACCTACCTCTTCATCTCGCACTCCATGCCCGTGGTGCGCTATCTCGCGACAAGAATCGCAGTGATGTATAAGGGCAAGATTGTAGAAGTCGGCGACACAGACCTCATTACCGGCAACCCGGTTCATCCCTACACGCGAAGCCTGCTGGAAGCCACTCCGGAATTGCAGGCGTAGAGAGCCGCTTGCGCCTGCTGTCGGGGGCGTTTCATCTCGCCTCTCCAGCCCGGAAGCATGCGGCCTCGCGCAAATCGTGCAACCAAATTGCTCCGGCGCAACTCTATGTCTTCTTGGAAAGTAACGAAGTGGCGACCTTAAACTCGACTTCTTTCGCAATCTCAACCCCGCAATCCGACACTTCTCTCCGAACCCTGGCCGAATTGACGATTGGTTTTGCCGCCATCCTTGTCGTGCTGTGGCTGCCCACGAGCGTACAGCTCATTTTTGGCCCCATCGCCCTACTGGCTCCGCTGATCCTCGTATTGCTGCAAAGGCCGACTCTCAGCGAACTCGGGCTCCACTGGCGCGGATTCGTCTCTTCTCTCTGGATTCTGCCTGCCGCTGTGGTGGTGGCGGCCGCTGGCATTTTTCTGGCGCGCGCCACCGGTACCTTCCACGTACTCTACAAGCCCGACCTGGCTCACGTCGGGGGATACGTCCTCTGGACGATCTACCAGCAATTCCTGCTGCAGGACTACTTCATGCCCCGCCTGACGCGGGTGCTGAAGGTTGATGCGGCCATAGCGTTCGCGGCTGTGCTATTCGCGATCGCGCACCTGCCCAATGTCGTTCTCGCCGTGGGGACCGTGGCGTGGGGCGCGGTCTCGTGCGCCCTGTTCCGCCGTTACCGCAGCCTGCTTGTACTTGGGGTCGCACAGGGCTTGCTGGGATTGTGCTTCGCCGTCTGCGTTCCCGAGGCATATCTACACCACATGCGGGTGGGACTGGGCTATTGGCACTACCACCAACCTGTCGCGGGACATTACACCGGATACCACGAAACAGCCGGCAGGTAAGCCCGCCGGCTTTGGGCTGCCGGTTCATCCGCTCGGAGTCGTTAACTCAACCTTCTCGGCCTAAAACTCGGGATCGATCCGAGGCATGTAGAACTCCTCCCCATCTGTTTTCATCAGTTGACGTCAACTTCGCGTTTGCTCGTTAAACGGGGCCGCGATTAGTCAATACGTCCTGACTTTCGGTATTGATGTCGTCCTCGACACGGGTGGCCCAACAAACCATGGTTTGACAGTGCCTTGCGAGTAGCCGATATTACATAGAGCGTGCGACAGGGCACCACCGGCCCGCGGCAAGGGAACAAATCCCACCTGCTTCGATTCAGATAGCGTGCATTGAATCTTCTTTCAGCCTGTATCGGCGGGTCACAGGCGCTCACGAAAGGAGATCCCCGTGATCACATCGAAGCTTCCTGTTCGTCCCTCCCTGGAATCCCTGCGCAAGCAAGCAAAGAAACTAGCGCACGACATCGTTGCCGGTAATGCGGGCGCAATCGCCCGGGCGCGTGCCGAGCTGCCAAAAGCGGAGCTGCCGTTGTCACAGCGTGACGCCCAATTGGTGCTGGCCCGCGAATATGGGTTTCCCGGCTGGAAGGACCTGGTTAAAGAAGTAAACCAGCGCCTCGGCAGAGGACTCGAGTGGGCCGCATCCGAGGCCCGCCGCCTCATCCATGACAACGACGTCGAGGGTCTGCGGCAGCTCGTGGCGGAATACCCGGCGCTATTATCGTGGAAGGCGGATGAAAACGACGGCGGCCTGCTGGGGATGGCTACCGGTTCCTTCGGCGACAGCGGCGACGCGCTCCGCGAGGAGCACTTCACGCGCCCGGCATGTGCCACACTCCTGCTCGAGGCCGGCGCAATCGTCGCGCCGTCTGTATGCGAAGGTCTGATCCGTTCCCGGGCGAGGGGGTTGATCGATCTCTTCCACCGCCGAGGCCTTCTTCCTCGAACGCTGAAGTTCCTTGCCGCGCTCGGCGACGTCGACGGCGTTCGTGCGCGTCTCGATACGAATGCCGACGATCTTGCTGCGGTGAACCAGGCGTTCACATTTGCGTGCCATCTCGAGCACGCGACGGTAGCGGCGCTGCTGTTGGATCTGTCGATCACGCTCGACGCCGAGTTGGGCAGCCGGATCGATGGCGGGCCGGGACGTTCCAAATTTGTCCAGTACTTCATCGAAAACAAGCCCGACGTCCACGACCCCGATTCGTTCCTGCCCTGGCAGGCGTTTGTCGAGCGACAGATCCAACGCGCGATGGACGAAGGCGACTTGGCATCCTTTGTCAAGGGCTTGCGGCGCGACGCATGGCTGCTGTCCGACGCATCCGTGAAATTTCAGGTTGCTTTGATCGAGGGGACGGCGGCGACGCTGAAGGATCGCGCAGCTTTCCTTAAGGCGCTTCTTGACCTCGACCCGGCCGTGCTGCACAGTCCTGTGCTGCCGCCCTCCTCGGGCATCACCCACGACGGGACCGGCAGGGCATATATACACGCGTTCACGTATGCGCAAACCCATCTGCTTCCAATGCTGCAACGGATCTGGCCCCTGCCCGACGATCTGCCGCACGCTGCCGGGAGCGGCGACTTCGCACGGGTGAGACGCTGGTTCGACGCCGCGGGCCGGCCTTCCCTGGGCGACCTCGCGAGACATTTTCCCGCCAACGATGACTGGATCCGCGGGAACCTGGAATGGGGCGAGCCCAATGTGCAGCAGGTTCTCGACACCGCGTTCGCCTTTGCTGTCATGAACAACCACCTCGACATCGCCGACTTTCTGCTCGCGCACGGGGCCGATATCAACACAGACTGGAGCTCCCATGAGCCCGCCAGCATCCTGCATGAGCTGGTGTGGCACAAGAATTTCGAAGCCATGCAATTCCTCATCGACCGCGGCATCGACATGACGATCCACGACTATCGCTGGGGCGCTACCGCGGTGGGTTGGGCAGCTGTCGCTGCGAAAGACGAGAAGATGGCGCAGTGGATGCGTGACGCGCAACAACGGCGGGAGCAGGCATCGCACTGATCAATAACAGGTGCTCCGGCAAGTATGACCTTTCACCGTGACCCCGGGGCGCTGCTCTTTCTGACACCTGCTCTGGAATTGTCCGAAGAACTCGTGGGCCCCTGGTTCTGGGACTCGTCGAAAGAATCTGCCCCGAAAGGTTTAACGCGCGTGCGCTCAATTACAGCAGGTCTGATGTCGGTAGCGGCATCGTGGCCCGGGTACCCGAACTTTCCCGGCCCTTCGCCGAGAATCCTTGCACCCCAACGGACGGAGCAACTGCTGAAGTTCCTAGAACCACAAATACCACAGCCAATCCACGAACGTGTGCGTGATCGCCGAGGCCGGCACACGTCGCTGTTCTCTCCACGCGCGCCCATAGAAAATCCCTGCGATCGTGGCCAGCAATACGTAGCGCCAATTGAAGTGCGCCGACCTTTTGTTGAAGTGCGACAAACCGAAGAGGATCGACGCAATGACTAAAGCCGTGCGTCGTCCCAGTCGTCGCTCGAGAAGATTTTGCACCCATGCGCGGAAGAAAAGTTCTTCCAGCACCGCGACAAACACAAAAATCCCGACCCAACTGATTAGGGCTCTGCCCACGGGTGGAAGGTTTTTGTGGGGATGAATAAAGCCCAGCGCCACTCCCAGCGCAATAACTATCGGCGCGAAAAATATGAGCTCGCGCACTCCGGCCTTCCAATCGTTCCAACGGAAGTGAAAATCGAATCCCGTACCACTCAGTCGCCGGATGCCCAGAACTCCATAGAGTCCCGCATCCACCAGCAGCAAATTTCCCAGCCCCCGCAGCCCGGCTGGCCATGCTCCGTCGAACCACCGCAGATCGACGGCCAGCCCCAGCGCGAGAAGGATCAGCGCATCGCGCCAATTCCCATGCTGTTCCGGGTCGACCACCGCAGCCTGCGCGAGCAACCACGCGATGACCACCGGCAAGGTGGCATACAGCGCAAGCCATTCCCAGCGAAACATGTGATGCCAAACCGCAAGGATGGCGTAGGGAATGGCCAACAACGCCGGAGCGGCGACGCGCACCACTCGCGGCCGGCGCCCGATCGCACCCGCGACCGGCTCTGCCCACAGGGCAAAGGCAAAAGCCGGCAGGAATTCCAGCACCGTGATGGCGATGACATCTGGCGTCACGTTCGACATCATCGTCTATCTTATCCGGGCGGCGTTTGCCGCCCGGTAAGCGCGGTCTGCCGGCGCCACGCCGACGCCCCCTCAAACCGCGAAAAGCAACCTCTACGGAAACGGAGCGGAGCCGCGCCGAGTGCAACGCGTGCTGACTCTTCGGCGACCCAGGTCTGACGCCGAGTCCCGGTTAAAGAGATAGTGACGCAGAGGCACGCCACGTTACGTGTTCCGCGGATGTTTCTGTTTCGTTCCGAGTCTCTTGTCTAGATACAAAGCCCCGGCTAGAATTCCATCGAATCTTTGCCAGGAGGCATTCATGGCCGCTGCTCCGCTCCCTCCCGTCGCGCCTTCCGCCGCACCCGAAGCCGCTCCGCTGTCAGAAGGCGCACGCATTATCAACACGTTCATCGCACCATCGAAAACGTTCACCGATCTACGCCGCAGCGCTGCCTGGTGGGCGCCGTGGCTTTTGATTTCGGTCGTTTCCATAGCATTCATGTTCACCATTGGGAAGCAGATCACATTCGAGCAAGCCAGCAGGAACGCGATTGCGCACTCCAAACGGGCTTCGCAGCTGTCGCCGGAGCAACAGGAAACGCAGGTCCGGGCATCCGTTGTGGTCTTCAAGGTCATCACCTATGGCATGCCGGTGGCGATCTTGTTCTTTACTCTTGTCTCCACCGTTGTGCTCTGGGCCACATTCAAGGTCGGCTTTTCGGCCCAGACAACATTTGGGCAGGCTTATGCAATTGGGATGTACGCGGGCTTACCCGGGATCATTGGCGCGATTCTGGGAATCATCTCTCTGTTCGCGGGTGTGAACCCGGAAGGCTTCGATAGCAACAACCCCGTGGGCACGAATCTTGCCTACTACCTCGATCCTGATACGACCAGTAAGTTCGTCCGCGGCATGGCCTCATCGCTGGATGTATTAGTCATCTGGACAATCGTGCTCATCGGCATCGGATTTGCTTCCACCAGCAAAGTAAAACGCTCGACCGCCATAATCGTTGTGGCGTGCTGGTATTTGTTGTGGAAGCTTATTACGTCTGGCCTCGCGAGTTTGGGCTAGGAGTTTTCCACAGATGGCTGTGATCTTTGTCACAGCCAGCGCCTTCCCGCAGGGAGAATAATCCGTCCCCGGAGGCGCTCATGCTATCGTCTGCTTATCTGCAGGCGCGAATCGTCGCGACCCTGGCTTCCTTATTTCTATTTCTCATTTCATCTCTCTCACTCACCGCACAAACTGCAACCCCCGCGCAATGCGTCGAATGCCACAGCAAGGTCACTCCCAACATCGTCTCCGACTGGAAACTCAGCAAGCACAGCGGCGCCGAAATCGGATGCCCCACCTGCCACGGCGACCAGCACACCTCCGCCAGCGACGCGGCGAAGGCAAAGATTCCCACATCTGAAACGTGCGCGCAGTGCCACGAGACGCAAGTCGCGCAATTCAAGAAAGGCAAGCACGCCATGGCCTGGGCGTCGATGAAAGCCATGCCCACCATTCACTGGCAGCCCATGGCTATGATCGAGGGCGAGAAGGGCTGCGGCGGATGCCACAAGATCGGGGACAAGAGCCTGGCCGAGCTCGCCGAGCTGCGCCAGAATAGTTCCGGCACCGAGTTCGGAGCCGCGCAGTGCGACGCCTGCCATACCCGCCACACCTTCTCAGCCGAAGAGGCACGCCAGCCGCAGGCCTGTGAGACCTGCCACATGGGCTTCGATCATCCGCAGTGGGAGATGTATTCCGCCTCGAAACACGGCGTGAGGGTTGATCTAAAGCAGAAGCACGTTCTTCCTGACGACGCCGCGGCGCCCACCTGCCAGACCTGCCACATGCAAAACGGCAATCACGAGGTCCGCACCGCCTGGGGATTCCTTGCTGTCCGCCTGCCTCTTCCGGGAGACAAGCAATGGGCCGCCGATCGCGCCACCATCCTCGAGGCTCTCGGCGTGCTCGACCCGCAGGGCCAGCCCACAAAACTCGTCGATGTCGTGAAAGCCGCCGATGTCGCACGCCTCACCCAGGAAGACTGGCAGCGCGAACGCGACAAGATGATCAAGACGTGCAACCAGTGCCACTCGATCAACTTCGCCAAGCAGCAACTGCAGCAAGGCGACGACATGATCAAGAACGCCGACCACCTGATGGCCGAAGCCATCCACATCGTCGCCGACCTCTACAAAGACGGCGTGCTGCCCAAACCCGCAAACTACGCCTACCCATTTCCGAACCTCCTCACCTTCCACGACGCGCCGACGGTGGTCGAGCAGAAGCTCTTCGTGATGTACCTCGAGCACCGCATGCGGACGTTCCAGGGAACGTTCCATGCCAGCCCCGACTACGCGCTGTGGTACGGGTGGAGCGAAATGCAGCGCGATTTAACCGAGATCAAGGAACTGGCCGCTCAGATGCGCCGCGAGAAGCGGGGTGCAACACTGAAGCCGGCAGTCAAATAAGTCAAAAGAGGATGAGCGAACTCCACCAGCACTGCGGAGATTGGTGTGGAGTTTTCCTGCGAGATCAATGAATAGCGGATTTTGCCACACTTTCGGGTTTGCGGACCGCAAGGAGAGTCCTTGATCAATTATGTTCCGGTCGCTGCAGGACGCGCCTGCGCGTTGGCGACAAAACGCTATGCCCCCGCCCAGTTCGTCCGCTCCAGAATGGTTGGCGGCTCGTAAGTCTTTCCCCGGGCCAGACGCTTCTCCTCACGGCGCGTGCTCCATAATAGAACCGGACCGAGCACCGCGGGCAGCAGGCGCGAGACGACTCCCGACTCGCGCCTGAACTCGCCGCGTAGCACACGGATCTCGTCACTGACCCTCCCGTCGACTTTGCGGAACTGGCGTTCCATCGCCCAAAGCGCCGAGCTGTAAACGCCGTTGAGCTTGTGCATTTCGCGGACAAAGCGCTCGCGAACTCGCTCATCGGGCCAATCCTTGTAGCGCTTCCATCCGGCCAGCAGCGTGCGCGAAATGCGGTACAGACTCGGCCCGTTAGTCTCGAAATCGCGCCAGAAGGCCCAGTCGAGAAAGCGCTTGGAATCGTCACGCGAGATGGCGGCGTGCTTGAAATTGAACTTGAATTGGCCGTGAACGTCGGCGTAGTCCACATCGCCCAGCATGCGTCCTTCTTCCGACATCTGCTGATAGAGGGGCGTACCCGGCACGGGCGTATAGAGCATGAATTGATGAAAGTCGGTGTCGTGAGAAACCGCGTGCTCAATTTCGGCGACGATATTATCCGGTGTGTGATGCTCGAGCCCAATGATGGTCGATCCCTGCACGCGGATGCCGTGCTCGCGGAGTTCGCGGGTCAATTGCCGCGTGTCGGTTCCCTGCAACTTGTTGTAGCTGGCCTGAGGCGATTCGAGGCCCATCCAGAGCCAGGAGACCCCGAGTTCAACCAGTTCCTGCATGGTGTATTTGCGAATAGCGTTGGCGGAGGCGAAGACGGACATCGACCAGGATTTGCGCCCTTCCTTCATGCGCTCCAGCAAGCGCATGGCGCGCTCGCGATGCAGCAGGAAGTTCTCGTCCATGACGAAGAAGGATTGCACCTTCAGCTCAGTTTCCATTTGCTGCATGACTTCGAACAGCTCGTCACCGCTTTCGAAGAAGTTGACGAAATTTCCCTTGCCTCCGAAGAAAGCTGAGGTCGTGCAGAAGTTGCAGCCCATGGGACAACCAACGGAGGGGATGATGGTTGCCGCGGTCCCTCCTTTGCGTTCGGGCAAACGGATACCCATGATGCGGGTGCGCATGCCGGAGACGATGGCGGGATGCCGGATGGGAGCGCTCTCGTCTTCGCCCAGATAGCGTCGCATCCAGGAGACACCCTCGCCGCGCACAATGTGATCGGCGTCGATCATCTTGTCGACGCCGGGTATGGCGGCAACATGCCCGCCGACCACAATCGTCGACTTCGGCGAAAGCCTGCGGATCATGCGGCACATTTCGCGCACTTTGGCGATGTTCACGATGATCGAAGAAATTCCGATGATGTCGTAGGCATGCGCGGTGATCTCGCGCTCAAAATCTTTTCGCGTGGGAAAATCAAGAACGGTGCACGGCGCGGAAATATTCGCCTGGATCAGCATGATGCCCCAGGACCGATGAAACATCCGCAACGAAAAGCTGCCTTGCGCGCGCGTGACCTGATTGTGATAGAGCTCCATCGGGTTAATGGAGCGACTGCCGAACTCGTCGTCTCGCGCGTATGGGCCGAAAACCGAACTCAGCAGGATACGGGCTTGCTTTCCCCTGGGATGGCTTTCAACTTGGCTGGAACTCGTGACGCTCGGGGTATGGATTTCCACTTCTTCTCATCATCCGTTTCCCCCCACATGCCGTTAATGTCATCGTAGCTGTCCCAAGCCGCTCATTAACCACCTGCCGGAAGAAAACACAAAAAGATTACAAAGCCCGGGAAACCGCTCAAAGCCTGTGGCGAGCCTCACGAGTACCAGCCAACTTGAACGTTTCGCGACTTGTAGCCTAGAATCGCTTCCTGCCATGGCATCGGAGCCGTTGGAAGTCGAGGTGTTGGATCGGGGAGTGCTGAGCTTCCGAGGTCCTCTCACCATGGAGAACGTAACTCCATTCATGAATGCGGTGCGCCGCGAAAGCGCTCCGACGATGATTCTGGATTTTTCGGGTGTACCCTACCTTGATTCTTCCGGGCTGGGATCGCTCGTGAGCGCGTGCACCTCATGCGCCAAGGCCGGTCGCCGCATCGCGATTACGGGAGTGAACAAGCGGGTGCTGAAAGTATTTGAGATCACGAAGGTCGAGCAGATACTGTTGATGTTTCCCACCTTGTCGGACGCCATCGAAGCGTTCACCAACGCGGGCACGGCGTAGTGGCCTCACTGGCCGCGTAGACTGTACTAGGCAGCGTGCCCGGGATTCGGCTTCTTCACGTGGCCGGCATTCACCGCATCGAGTCGAATGCGGGTGACGCGCGCTGTTTCTTGCGCCAGATCGCTTGTGAACTTGCCGCTTTCCCCCGACATCACTTGACCTGCGGCCAGCGCGAAACGGAGCGCATCGGCCTGATCGTCAAAATACAGAACGACTTGTCCCGACATGTGTACTTCTCCCCTTGGATGATCAGCCTAAAGCACGGACGCATGGCTGGAAAGATCAATCGAGCTGACGAGCGCTTTCGACGAGAGTAGCGCGAATCTTCCCTCCATTTTCGGAGGAGGTAGGCTCGGCCAGAAGTGATTCTTTTGGTTCCGTCGTGG
>DATEHP010000135.1:0-58832 GCA_035279505.1 Candidatus Sulfotelmatobacter sp.
CACAAGGCCACGCTGCTGGAAATTCCACTAGTGATCGGCCGCGATCGCCAGGGACGTCCCTTTGCACTCCGCGATTCTTGCCCTCACCGCGGCATGCCCCTCAACGCTGGACGCTTCGACGGCGAGAATCTCGAATGTCCCTATCATGGCTGGCAGTGGGACGTCCACAACGGCCAATGTCAACTGATTCCGTCGTTGACCTCAGACCAAACGATGAAGGTCGATCGCATTTACGCCGGAAGTTATCCGTGCGAAGAGCAGGATGATTTCATCTGGGTCTACATCTCCGATCCCGGCCCGCAGGGCTCCGGGTTCACGAAGCCGGCGGAAGCGCCTGAGCCCGCCCCGCAAATCGAAAAGTTCAGCGATAAATACAGGCTCGCCTATCTACAAGCAGAAATGCCAGTCAGCATCGACCATGGCATCATTGGCCTGATGGACCCCGCGCACGGCCCATTCGTCCACCAAGCCTGGTGGTGGCGAACCCGTCATAGCATTCACGAGAAGAAGAAAAACTTCGAGCCGATTCCCAACGGATTTCGAATGGCGGCCCACACTCCCAGCTCAAACTCTGCGCCCTACAAGCTCCTGCGCCTGTATGCCGATGCCGATTCGATTTCAACGACCATCGATTTCTTATTGCCCAACATGCGGACCGAGACGATTCGTGCCGGCAAATATTGGTTCTCGAGCCTGACGACGGTTACTCCGATTACGCGCAATCAGTGTCGCATCGACGTCGTTGCGGCCTGGAATTTGTTTCGCTGGGTTCCATTCGTGCCTGGTCTCCTGAAATTTGTCTTCGCGAAATTTGTCGAGCAAGACCGTCGCACGATGGAAATGCAGGCGGAAGGATTGAAGCACAATCCGCATCTCATGTTGATCGACGACGCCGACCGGCCGGCGAAGTGGTATTTTCAATTGAAAGCCGCGCACCTCGAATCCAAGCGCACCGGCAGGGATATGAAGCATCCGATGGATGGTCCGGTGATATTGAAGTGGAGAAGTTGAGACTCCATTGCGGAGCCGAAGCCATTTTGGACCGATCGGTTAACACCTGGGGCTTCCTATTCGCCGAGCCGCAACATCTCCACAGTTCGTGTCGGTGTTTCCTCAAAAATCAATTTTCTCTCGAGATCAATCGTATTCTTCCCCAGGTAGTGAGGAATGGACCAAGCCATTGCAGCAACTGGCAGCAGGAAAAGCATCCGAATCGGCTGGGAAAGGGCCGACGATTCGAACTCTGCGGTTGAGCCTGCATAAATCAGAAACCCAAAACAGAGCGAAATCAAAATCACAATCGAATGCTGTTTGAACACGGGCAGGCTGCAAGTGAATGGCAACTTGCGGAAACGAACAAATACGATGTTGGTGAGCAAGCACGACCACGTCACAACCACCAGTGTATGGAGCACAGCCACCACAGGGCCTTCGAGATAGAGGTAAGCTGCGAACGTAATGACGAGAAGCCAGGGCAATATCGAAACAAAAATTACTCTTCTGGCTAGAGGCTCGCATTCCTGGTCGGGGTCGAGCATTAGTTGAAAGATCCAGTTTGCGCGTAAGTCGGAAGGAATCTCGAACACAATCCTCAATCCTATGATCAGCAAGAACGAGACAACGAACGGAATCGAGAGAGCCTCTGAGGTCATGGCCGCATGTCGCGGCGACTTCATGCCTTCAAAGGCCCGCATCAAGGCCTGCGAAGCGAGGACCAGCGCCAATCCTCCAACACCAGTCATCACAAGGCGGTGTGCCTCACTGCGCAGCAATGTTTTTCCTACGAAGCGAAAGCATCCGTTCTGGAACGGCGTCCGAAGTGCGAACTGCTCCAGAGCGCTCCAGCGCCATGGCAACGGAGAATGAGTAACGCTGGTGCCTTCCGCAATTTCCGAGATCTGCACGAAGTGCCGACGGTAGCCGATTGCGTAAACACAAAACGCAAAGAGCGCCAGCATGGCGGTCCCCGGGACACAGAGCTTGGCCAGATCCGCCATTGCGGGATTCGCACGCAGTCGTAGCAGTTGGCACAAACTGACAAACCAGCAAGAGGGGAAAAGCAGGGTCCACGAAGGCGCCGGTCCCTTTACTCGCCGTAATAGTTCAGGAATGACGAAGCTGGTGCATAGCAGTGTGACCAGATAGACCACGACCAAGCCTCTCGCATAGGCCGACACGCGCCGAAGAAAACGAGGAGGCAGTATCGCCATCAGCAGTCCCAGGATGGCGAACACTGCGAGAAAGGAGAAAACGCTGGAAAGCAATACCCCAAGCGCATGTACCACGCCGAATTTCAGGAAGAACAGAAGGGTTCCCTGTGAGGCTGATACGACCATGGGAAACAGCACGCATGACGCCGCATTCACATCGAACGCCACCAGTCCCACCAGGAATACGACGGCCAGCAAATTAGCGGAGAAGATGGTTCGAGTCGCGACCGGAAGGTGCGCCAGATTCATGTAGTCGCGGCGATCAGGGAAAATCGCATCCCACCGCCAAACCGCGATTGCGCCGGTTACTGTCATCGAAAGCACGATGAAAAAATATTCGTCAGGAAAAGCCATCAGGAGAGTGTCGACATGAGTCTGCCCACGCAGCCATTGCAGCAGCGACCCGTACTTGTCAAACAGGAAGATCGAAACGAATCCGCCGGGCAGCGCCAACAACGTGAGGACCAGGCCGACGCCAAGATCAAGTCCTTCTGCATCTGTATCTCCACCGCCCCGGAAGATTCGCGCCACAAAAAGCTGCACCAGCCTCCCAAATGGGCGCTCGCGATAGTATTCCCATTCCTGGCGTGCTATCTCACGGATCATCTCAGGCAGCCTTCATGACCTCGACGATGTTGCGCGCCACATTCATCGTGTCGACGTCATCGACCAGGTGCAGAAACGTGTTCTCGAGCGACTCTCCGAGAATCTTTCCCACATTCGTCACGGAATCGTGCGCGATGACCACTCCTTTGCGCAAGATAAGCACATCGGTGCAGATTTTCTCCACGACTTCCAACACGTGCGAGCAATAGAAAACAAGTTTCCCCGAGCGTCCGAGCGCCTGCACGAGATTCTTGAAGATCAGCGCCGAAGTCACGTCTAGACCCGACAGCGGTTCGTCGAAAATGAAGATATCCGGATCGTGCATGAGCGCCGCAATCAGGAGAATGCGCTGCCGCATTCCCTTAGAATAGGTGCCGATGCTAGCGTGCCGCGCCACATGCAGAGAAAAAAGTTGCAGCAGGGAGTCGATCTTCAAATACATTCGGTCGCGACCCATCCCGCGCAGTGTGCCCACCATTTCCAGGTATTCCCATCCGGTCAGATAGGGATAGAGGTGAGCCTCTTCCGGCACATAACCAAGATGCATCCGGTATGAGGCTAGATCCTCTTGAATTGCGCGCCCGTTGAACCGGACCACGCCTCGCGAGGGCTCGAGCAATCCGGTAAGCATCTTGACAGTGGTACTTTTGCCAGATCCGTTAGGACCCAGACAGCCGAGCACCTGTCCAGGCTGCAAGCAAAATGAAAGATCCTGAACCGCGGGCAATGACGAGTATCGCTTCGTGAGTTGTATGGCTTCGAGCATGGCCGACCTCGAGTGAGAAGACGAACGAAGTGATGCAAGAACCCGGGAAGCGGAGAGAACCCGAAGATTCAGACACCGCGGAGGCGCAGCAGGTTCCTTGTTTATTGTATGCGGATAACGTGATTCATCTGGTATTCCGGTTACAACTGGCTATGATTTACACGTGAATTGGCAACGCTGGCTTCGCGTTTTTCTGACAATGGTTGTCTTCGTGGCAATGTCAGCCGCAGTCGATCCCAAATCCAAGCTTGAAACTTCTACCTCCGAAACCACTCTTGCCCGACTGATCGAGCAACTCCATAACCGAGCGAAGAGTTTGGAAAGCAATTCTGGCATGCGCTCGAGCTTCGAGTCGTTCACATCTGCTTACAAAATCTCCCCCCGGAGCATCAGCTATTCCGATTTCGTGATCGTCCGCCTGCTCTATGAAGCCACGCGTGATGCAGGTTTCTGGAATATGCATTGGACGATCACGAATATGCCGCCGAACTCTGACCAGGTCTGGCGCCAATGGAAGACGGTGCAGAATGTGTCGCCGCAGGCTCCAACCGCGTCCGCCGAGTGCGACGAACTGTCTGCTCTTTACGCGTTTCTCGTTGAACGAGCCGGCGTACGAACGGTTGGTCTCTTCTGGCCCTACCCGAACCACACAGTAGCGGTGTGGGTTCTACACCCAACAGGTGGCGCGAATGTGCGCGTAGTTGTGCCCACGTCTCAGGTCTTCCTCACCGTGAACGATTCTTTTGCGACGAGGAAGTTCAATCCATGGCATCAGAAAACGATTTTCGAATATACGCGGCACGATGCTCCCGACAATTTCGAGCTGCCAAAACCCCTGTTTGATTTCTTTCTGCAGCAAATCGACAAATACGCTGGGGCTTCGGATTCGACGCTGCAGCAGATTCGGTATCTTCGCGAAGGAGTATTTTTGAAAGACTGGAGCGCGGAAACCGCCGCCTCGAACTCCCTCGACAGAAAGAAAAGTCTCGGATCAGGTCCTGCCGAAGACTCCGCGGCCTTTCAGAATTTTGCGAGCGATATGCGGGCGCAACAGTAGGGGCTACGGCGGACGCCGATTTCTCGCGCATTCTATCGCTACGAGGAAGCCTCTAGGGCATCTTTAATCCCAGCGCGTCAATGGTTTTGGGATCCAATGTTACTTTCCCGTCTTTCTTGATCGCTACTCCGAAGTTGCCGGAGTAATCCCACATTGCCCAGCCGATGCTGTTCTTTTCAAGTGAAACACGAGTGTCCCGGATCCATGCGTTCCGGTCTTGCGGTTGTGCGTGACGAAAGACGCCGAACTCGTTACACACGACGGGCACACCATTCTGTTTCGCCCAATCCGCAACTGCATTGATTTCAGCCTCGATCCTCGACGCGTCCCAATGGTCCTGGCCGTAGCGAATCACATCCAACCGGTGCACCGCCTCAGGAATCGCGGCTGAGACTTCCGCGGCATTTCTTGGATCGGAAGGATAGTGGAGGTCCTTTAACCAGTGCCAATAGAAATCTCCCCAAGTCGCACCCTGATGAGTGAAGATGTGCGGCTCGTAAAAGTGAAAAACGTAGATCACGTTGGCATCGCGAATCGGCTCGAGAAAGAGCAAGTCGTTGTCGTCATCCCAACTTGCGCCCGGAGCAAGAATCGTATTTGCCGGCGCGACCTGTCGGATGGCCGCCGCCAGCTTTGTCTCCACGCCGTACCAGCGGTAAGGGTCGTGCATCTCCGGCTCGTTGAGAATTTCGAAGAACACGCGCTCCGGGTCGTAGGATGAATAACGTTTCGCAACTGTGCGCCAGAAGTCAGCAAAGCGCTCCACGAAATCGTTCTGTTTGAGACGTTCCTTGAAATCGGACTCGGGATGCATGTCGACTTCGACCGACAATCCCGCATCCAGAATCATCCTCAATGCGGCATCAAGAGAAGCAAAATACTGTTCGCTCTCACCACGGCGACTCGCGTCCATGATCGGCTGAGGGTTCACGCTCAACCGCACGTGATCGAATCCTGCCGATCTGATCAGTGCGATGTCTGCAGGGGTCGTCCAAGTCTCAAAATGTTCTTTTGTGTATCCCTTGGGATCATAAACTTGTGCGAACCACGCGCTCAGATTGATGCCATGCTGCAGATGCTTGAAGCGCGAAGCCGGAACCGTAGAGGATTGCGCCCGCACCAGCGATAGGAAGGCCAGAAAAAAAGCGAAAACAAAGGTAGTCCCTTGACGCATCGCTGCGCCTCCTCAGATGTAAGAGTCGATAAAATCATGTGGGGACGGCCGTCGTCGGCCGTCCGTCGGGCGCAAGCCCGGCTGCTTCGAGCGAAAGGGCTTACATCAGCTCAGAATCGGCAGCGCCCGAATCCGCTTCTTGGTCGCCGCATAAATCGCGTTGCACAGCGCCGGAGCGATTGGTGGCACGGAGGGTTCCCCGATGCCAGTTGGTGCCTCTGGGCTCGAGACCGCATAGACTTCGACTGCCGGTGTTTCGTCCATGCGCAGTGGAGCATAGTCGTCAAAGTTCCCCTGCACCACGCGGCCCTTCTCGATTGTGATCTTCGCTCGTAACGCATTCGACAGGCCGTAGACAACCCCTCCTTGGATCTGCTGCTCGAGAATGCTGGGATTCACAACCTGCCCGCAATCGACGGCTGCAACCACGCGATGCACGCGCGGCTGGTCGTTTTCCATGGTGATCTCGACGACTTCCGCCATGTACGACGCAAAGCAGCCGAAACAAGCCACGCCCCGATAGTGTCCCGCCGGGAGCGGCTTGTCCCATCCCGCTTTTTCCGCAGCCAGCTGCAAGACGCCCCGCATGCGGGTGGTGTGCCAGGTCGTGGTGAAGTACGTTAAATCCTGTTCCTTGGCGAGAAGTTGAAGCCGATACTTCAGCGGATCTTTTCCCGCCGCAACAGCGAGTTCATCGATGAAGCTTTCCAGCGCGAATGCCGCCTGCAAAGCGTAGACCGACCGCATCCACCCAAGCGGCACGGGCGTTTCCGCCAGGACGTACTCAATAAGATAATTGGGAATGCCGTACACGGGACCGGCCTCGTCGGGAAGGTCAGGGTCAACGCCATTTGGGACCGGCTGCCCTTTCTGCCCGCTGATCGAAGGTGCAATGATGCGATGCGTCAGTCCGACAGGCAGGCCCGAACCATCCAAGGTCGCGCTGAGTTGGTGCAAACTCGCTGGTCGGTAGGTCGAAGATCGCATATCATCTTCGCGCGTCCAGAGAACTTTCACCGGACTACCCGCGGCTTTCGAGACCAGAGCCGCCTCCACCGCATAGTCATGTTCCAGACGCCGCCCAAAGCCGCCACCCATTAGAGTCACGTTGACTTTGACTTGATCGGGATCGAGTCCAACCGCGGTCGCCACCGAGTCGCGGCAATCCTGCGGAACTTGTGTCGGAGCCCACAACTCGCACTTGGTTCCCTGAAAATGCGCGGTGCAATTTCCCGGCTCCATGGGCGCATGTGCCATAAAGGGCAGGGAATACTCAGCGGAGATATGGTGTCCCGAAACCTTGGCCGGCTCGCCTGCCGAATATAAGTTCACGCCCTTTTTCGAGGCAGCTTGCTTCAGCGACGCCATCACGCCGGCGGTGTTAAGGTCCTTGTTCGCTCCTGCATCCCAACCGATGTTCAACGTGCGCCGGCCTTCCATCGCACCCCAAACACTATCCGCAACCACGGCCACCGCGGAATCGCCGATCTTGCCCACGTAACTCACGCCGGTAATCTTCTTCGATTCCTTGTCGTCGAAGCCGGAAACCTTCCCGCCAATTACCGGACAGCGCGACAGTAGCGCATATTTCATTCCCGGAATCCGGAGATCGATTCCAAAGACGGCTTCACCTTTCACCTTCGCCGGAGAATCCACGCGCGCCAGCCGCTGCCCGACAATTTTGTAGTCCTTGCTCTGCTTCAGTGTCACGTCGCTCGGGATTGGCAAGGTTGCCGCTATGTCAACCAGTTCCCCATAGGTCAGGCTCCGCTTTGAGGCCGCATGTTTAATGTGGCCACTCTCCGCCACGCACGCTGATCGCGGAACACCCCAGGTCAGTGCCGCTGCAGAGATCAGCATTTCGCGCGCGATCGCGCCTGCCTTCCGCATCGGGTCCCACGTCGTGCGGATGCTCGCGCTTCCGCCCGTGGTCTGGTCGCCAAACAGCGTGCTGGCTCCTGCTTGCTCGATTTCGATTTGTTTCCAATCAGCTTCGAGTTCCTCGGCGAGGATCATCGGTAGCGCTGTGCGTATGCCTTGTCCCATCTCCGATCGCGCTACGACAATCGTGACCTTGTTGTCCGGAGTAATCCGCAAATAGGCGTTAGGAGAGAAGGATTCTTTGCCTGACCTGTTTCCATGCGGCAGGTAAAAGCCAATCACCAGTCCAGCACCGGCGGCGATTCCGGCGCTCACGAATTCGCGGCGGGACAATGGGCTCATCGCGCACCCCCATTGGCGGCAGCCCGGTGAATCGCCTTGCGAATCCGTTCATAGGTCCCGCAACGGCACAGGTTCCCGTTCATCGCCTGCGTAATTTGGTCGTCCGTAGGGTTCGGCGTTTTTGCCAGCAGCGCGGCTGCTGACATGATCTGCCCGGTTTGGCAGTAGCCGCACTGGGGGACCTCTTCGGCGATCCAGGCCTGTTGCAGCACGTGCAAACCGTTGGCGCCAAGGCCTTCAACCGTGGTTACGCTCTTTCCTGCGACTTGCGAAACCGGAGTCGAGCAAGAACGGATCGGGTTCCCATCTATGTGCACAGTGCACGCGCCGCACAATCCGGCGCCGCATCCAAATTTTGTTCCCGTCAGTTCGAGTGTGTCGCGTAAAACCCAGAGTAGAGGTGTTTCAGGAGAGACTGATACTTTCTTTTCACTTCCGTTAACGCGGAGTGTGATATCGGCCATGTTGATCCAGTCTGCGATTGGAAACAGAACATGCTATCAGGGAGCAGCGCTTAGGGGTTAGGGATCAGGGGCCAGGGCTCAGCGCAGGATTTAGGATTGATGACGATGAGACAGTTCGTAGGATCGGGAGCGAAACGGATTTCAACCGAATCCCTTACTGGCCCCTGCCCCCTAATCCCTAGCCCCTTATTTCAGCTGTGCCAACTTTTGCGTGGCAATCTCGCCCGCTTCATTTCCCGGGTTTTCTTTCTTGATCTGCTCGTAGATGCGCTTGGCATCGAGCGGCTGGTTGGAATTCTGGTAGAGCTCCGCCAACTGCAACTGTGCAGCCACTTTGCCGACCGAGGTGGTCGGCTTGTTAATCAGTTCCTGATAGAGAGCTGCCGCTTCTTTGGTTCGGTTGGTCTGCCCGTACAGCGCTGCTAGAGCGTTCTTGGCAACAGAGGCCAGATCACGATTGCCAACGGAGGCCACCTCCTTGAAGTTACGTTCCGCCGTAGAATTGTCAGACAAAGTCTGCGATGTTACGCCCAGAAAGTAATGAGCCATGTCGGCAGAGCGGGTGTGCGGATACTTGTCTATGATCGCCTGAAACTGCTTTCGAGCTGCTTCGGCTCGCTCTTTGGCGGAGGTGAACGTCGGAAAATCCGGTTGCTCGGGAGTTCCCGCTGGCCGCAGTTGCGTATCCATCGTCCGAACGGCGATGGAGATATCCAGACTGGCCTTTTGATCCTGCGCGTTCAGGTAGTACCAGCCTCCGATTACGCCCCCGACGAGCAGCACTGCGACGATGATCGAAATTATGAGAGTGGACCGGTGCTGAGCCGTCCAATCGGCGGTTTTCTCGGCAGCGCCGATGGTGACGCGACTAAAAGCATCCTGTTTCAGATGATGACGGGTTTCTGCGCGCACGGACTTCCCTTCTGATGATAGCGATGGCTGGACAAACTCAAAGTTTAACAGGGGTAAAACAGGGACGTCAAAGAATGAGAAAGGCTTGGGAAGCAGGTGGCCGCTCGCTGCGTAGGGCAGGGAAGTGTGCTCAATTACCCCGTGCCTGTGTGCTTTTGGGATGAGAATTAGGATGCCAAGGGCTGTTGTGCCCGTTTCATGGCTGGTACGCTAACTTGCTTACCCACTATGAGCCCCCATATACTCTGGAGCGTTTGCCCACTTTTGCCCAGCAACGAACCTGGCCGCGCGGGGCACTACATCACCTGCCATTATTCCGGAGACTATATCCATGACGACTATGACCACTGCTCCGCACGTGGACAAGGAAGCGAACCCGTGGGAGTCGCAACGCGCCCGCTTCGACCTGGCCGCCCAGAAACTGAACCTCGATGAAGGTCTTTGGCGCGTGCTACGGTACCCCAACCGCGAGGTTACGGTCTACATCCCGGTGCAGATGGATGACGGCCACCTCGAAGTTTTTACCGGCTTCCGGGTGCAGCACTCCATCGCGCGCGGCCCCGCCAAAGGTGGTATCCGCTACGCGCCCGACGTCACCCTCGACGAAGTGCGCGCCCTTGCCAGTTGGATGACCTGGAAGTGCGCTGTGGTCAACATTCCCTTTGGCGGCGCCAAGGGGGGCGTGATCTGCGATCCGCACAAAATGTCGATGGGTGAAGTCGAGCGCATGACCCGCCGCTACACCTCTGAACTGATCGAATTCATCGGGCCCGAGAAAGACGTTCCCGCTCCCGATGTCAATACCAACGAACAAGTCATGGCGTGGATGATGGACACCTATTCCATGCATATGCGCCAAACCGTGACGGCGGTCGTAACCGGCAAGCCTATCAACATCGGCGGATCCCGCGGACGGCGCGAAGCCACTGGCCGCGGTGTAATGGTCGTGTGCGATGAAGCCTGCCAGAAGCTGGGCCTTGCCCGCGAAAAGAGCCGCGTCATCGTGCAGGGCTTCGGCAATGTGGGTTCCAACGCCGCGTTACTCATGTACGAAGCCGGCTACAAAGTCATCGGTATCGCTGAAGTCGGCGGAGGCCTGTACAACAAGAACGGTCTTGACCTCAAAGCCCTGGTCGATTTCCGGCAGAAAAATGGCACCATCCACGGCTTCCCCGGCGCAGAAAAAGTCGACGCGGCAGAACTGCTCACGACTGAGTGTGAAATCCTTATTCCGGCGGCAACTGAAAACGTCATCACCAGCCGCAACGCCGACCGCGTGAAGTGCCGCATCCTCGCCGAGGGCGCGAACGGCCCTACGACGTCCGCAGCCGACGACATCCTGGCCGACAAGGGCGTCTTCGTGATCCCTGACATTCTTGCCAATGCCGGCGGCGTCACAACCTCGTATTTCGAATGGGTGCAGGACCGACAGGGATACTTCTGGAAAGAATCGGTGGTGAACGAGCAGCTCGAGACGATTATGAAGTCGTCGTTTGAAGATGTCGTCCGCTACGCCGAGACCCACCACGTCAATAACCGGATCGCCGCCTACATGTTAGCAATTGACCGTGTTGCCTATACGATCCGCCAGCGTGGCATTTACGCATAATGATTCCGAAGGGAGAACTTCATGAAACTCGTCGAAAGAAAGTTGATGGCGCAAATCGCTGTTCTCTTTTTTGCACTGTCCTTGGTCAGCGGAATAGCAGCGGCCCAGGCGAAACCCGCTGCGCCGGCATCTCCCGCAGCCACAGCGAAGTCAAGCGAGAAGCTCGACATCAATACAGCCACGAAAGATCAGCTTAAGGAACTGCCTGGCATCGGTGATGCGTACTCGCAAAAGATCATCGACGGGCGTCCCTATCGCGCCAAGAACGAGCTTGTTCAGAAGAAGATCGTTCCGCAGGCCACATACGACAAAGTCAAGGATATGATCATCGCCAAGCAGCCCAAGAGCGCCGGAAAGACCGACAAAATGGCGCCCAGTCCGAAATAGATCTCAACCACCGGTCACAGAGGAACCAGGGATTTCCCTCGGTGTTTCTCTGTGACCTCTGTGGTTAGACCGTTTCTTGCGAAGTTCCGTTTCGAGCCCGCAAACCTCGCATTGCGTTCCCTTCCCCTGTGGAGCATAATCAAATTTGGTTGCCGGCTGGCCACCGGAACCCCCCAAGTGTGAACCTGCCCAATTCCATCACGCTGTCCCGCATCTGCAGTATTCCTCTGCTGGTGTGGATCCTGGCCAGTCCTCATTTCAGCAGCGAGCATGGGACAAAGGAGATTCTAGCCTCCGCCTTGTTCATCGCCGCTGCGATGACCGATGGCATTGACGGCTACCTTGCTCGCAAGCGCGATCAGATCACGACCATCGGAATTCTGCTCGATCCGATTGCGGACAAGCTGTTGATTGCGGCAGCATTCATCGTGCTGGTTCAGATCAACCCGAGCTTGGTGCCTGCCTGGGTCGCAATCATCGTGATCGGCCGGGAGTTCCTGGTTAGCGGATTGCGCTCAATTGCGGCTTCTGAGGGCTTCACAATTGAAGCCAGCGGACTCGGCAAGTTCAAGATGGTGGTGCAGATCGTCTCAGTGGTGGCGGTGATTCTGGACCATCACTGGAGAGAATGGCTCATCTATGGTCATTACATCTTTCCGGTGCATTGGATCGCTTACGTCGCCATCTGGTTCATGGTGTGCGTATCCCTGGTCTCAGGAATTGACTATTTTGTCGCATTCTGGTCGAAAATCGACCGCCGTGTGGTGAAGCGCCGCCGCCGCCGCGCTTTCATTCTCAGTCGCCGGAGAAAACCAGTAACCCCCGCGCAGGCGGACCGTGATGTGGCTGCCTCAACCTAGTCCGATTGCTGGGGAACAGAGTGAGTTTTCGCACGAAGAGAGAACCCTGCTGTTGCAATTGGCCCGCGATTCGATTCTCTCCGCGCTCGAGAATCGGGAAGTTTCCGTTGATCCACCCAGCCTGCACCTTGCCGAACCTCGCGGTGCATTTACATCGCTGTATTTGAATGCTGAGTTACGCGGATGCGTCGGCTACATCCTTCCGGTCAGCTCGGTGTATCGCGCCGTTATCGACACAGCCCGCGCCGCCGCGTTCGAAGATGCGCGCTTCTATCCGGTGACGATAGAAGAAGCGCCCCGGTTGAAGGTTGAACTTAGTATCCTTTCGCCTCCGCGGCCGATCTCCGCCGACGAAGTAGAAGTCGGACGTCATGGGCTACTCATCAGCCTGGTCGGACAACGCGGCCTCCTGCTGCCGCAGGTGCCTACCGAGCGGAATTGGGACCGCATCACCTTCCTCCAGCAAACCTGCCGCAAGGCAGGTTTGCCCCCCGATGCGTGGCAAAGGGGCGCGCTGATCGAGGCCTTCACCGCCGAAGTCTTCGGCGAAAAGCAATAGGAATCGAGAACTGGATCAGGACAGCGGATTCATCAAGCGGATGTGTACCACCCGTCCATATTGAACATAGTCGCGATCGGTCGTGAAGATCTCCCAGTCATGCCGAATGGACACTGAGCACATCAACATGTCAACTGGCGATCCAGATACACCTGCGCGGCGACACCTGTTGCTGATGCTGGCAGCTTCCTCATAATCGTGCTCGTCCATTGGTGCATTCGGGAAGTCGCCCAAGTGATCGCGAATCCTGCGGAACAATAAAAAACCGGGGACGGTTTCCCGTCCCCGGTCTGGGACTTAACTGAGCGTAGAGCCTAGTTCACCTGATCGAGTTCGACGCCATCGCCCGCATGCACATCTTCCATCGCGAAGACGATCATGCCGGTCGCTGTCGTATCGGTAACGCCAATGATCACGATCTCACCAATGGCGCGCCGCGGCAGATCCCGCACGTGGATGACCGGGCCATTCTCCTTCTCGAAGAGTTGCGGATCGAAAGAAGGCATTTTCTTCTGGGTATCTTCGGCCATGGCTGCTCGGAATGAGAGAGAATCGACTGGATCCTTCAAATCCGCTTCGTAACTGCGAACCGCGCGGAAGAAGTCGCCGATTTTTACGCCCTGGTTCGCGCCCACATTCATGTACACCTTGTGTCCGGTGCCCATCTGCGAGTCGAAGTCCTTGCCCATGACGATTCGCCCCGAAACCTTGTTGCTGGCTGGCAGGTATCGGTCAAAGCGGACGGGGCCGTGGAAGGGAAGTATCTGCTTCTCGGCAAACGGAATTGTCGTGTCGCCGGGGTTGACGCCGTCGCAGGCGTACTCAATCTGCGCGATCGCTGCCTTGCTGCGCGTATCGATCACTTTCACCCGCCCGACTTCTTCGTACGGTTGCCCGGTCTGCTTCAACAGCTTTGTCTGCCCCGGGTACACTTCGTACTCATCGATGTCGCGCAGAGCGCGCACGATCTCGTACTCCGCACCGTTGGTATATCCCGCCCCGCGCAAATACACGATATCGCCGCGGGTGAAATGCGTCGTCGTCGGCGTATGAATTCCGCCAATGATGTAGTTGGAATCGGGCAGGATGTGCTTGCTGATGAACCCAGCGCAGTACAGGTCGGCGTAAGTGGGTGTCGGAATTCGCTCGATTGGAAAGCTATATGTGGTGGGTGTCGTTCCCTCTGGAGTCTGAAACGTAGCCGGATCGGTGGTCTGAGCCCATGCCGCCGTCGCCAATAACAACACCAACAGTCCTGTTTTCTTCATGTTACCTCCGGAAAAGACCGCCCTTGGCGACCCCTTCACCAGTTAAATGCCAGAAAAGAAAGGCTTCAGCCGGAAGGTAACAAGCCAGTAAGGGAGGGTCAAGGTTACGAGGGTGATGGGAACCCCAGGGCGGAAGTTTTTTCGCACGGATTGTTAATCCCTTGTTGCATAAATAATTAGCTGCCTGTAATAATTCGCCGTTCATTCCGATGCGCCATAGAGGCAGGTCTCGATCCTAGCGAAGATGAATTCTGGTTTCCCGGTCGCGCCCCGTTTGTTACCCCACAGGCTGCCTCGCGTATGCGTGGCGGTGACTGGCTCCGATCCCAATGAATTGGCTGAAAAAGCCGAGGCCTTGGCACGCGATAACTCCTTCCTGGAGTTCAGGTTGGACTACCTCTCCAAACCTGGCCTGGCTATCCCGAAAATCAAGCGCTTTTTCGAATCCCACCATGGCACGATAGCGATCGCGACCTGCCGGAGAGTTGCAAGCGGAGGGAGGTTTCGCGGTTCCATCGCCTCACAGCTCGATATCCTTAGCAAAGCCGCCGCCATGGGCTGCCAACTGGTTGATGTTGAAGTCCAAACTGCCGTCAAGTGCAAGCCCGAACAGCTTCAAAAGCTGCGCACCCGGGCAGGATTGATCCTTTCCCATCACGACTTCCGTGCAACCAGGAAACTCGATGAAACGCTGGAGAAAATGCTGGCTTTCCCGGCTGACTTCTACAAGCTTGTAGGCACCGCCACCGCACTCGCAGACAACGTAACAATGATCAAGTTCCTGTCTCGCAAGGGCGACCTGCATTCCCTGATCGGTATGTGCATGGGAGAGCAGGGAACAATTAGCCGGGTGCTTGGTGTCCGAGCCGGGAGCGTGTTTACCTTCGCTTCTGCGAGTGCGGGACAGGAAACGGCGGCAGGGCAGATCACGGCGCAGGAACTCCGCAGCGTATACCGGATCGATCAGGTCGACGTCGCTACCCGGGTTTACGGTGTCGTCGGCGATCCGATCGCGCACTCATTATCGCCTGCAATTATGAACGCGGCATTCCGGCGCGAGAACGTGAACGCCATCTATCTCCCTCTCCACGCCAAGGCCCTGAAGGACCTCTTGACGTGCGTGAAAGAGATCCCCATTCACGGTCTTAGCGTGACTATGCCCTACAAAGAGGCGATCCTCCCACACCTGGACAATACCGACTCCCATACGACCAAGATCGGCGCCTGCAACACCGTAGTGCGGGCGCAAGATGGAAAACTGTACGGATTCAACACCGATACAGCCGGGATTGTCCGACCCCTGGAGCGCCGCCTGAACACCTTGGAAGGCGCTCGGATTCTGGTCATTGGAGCCGGCGGCGCAGCCCGGGCGGCGGTGTTCGGATTAAAAGAGCGGGGATGCGAAGTTTATATTCTCAACCGGAGCCTCGCGGCCGCCAAGAAGTTAGCTCATCAGGCCCGCGCTCGTATCATGAAACGGCCGGACCTGAAGAAATTGGCCTTCGATGTCATCATCAACGCCACCCCCGTTGGGATGGGGAATACCCGGGAGACCCCCCTCCAGGACAAAGAGATCAATGCCCGTTATGTCTTTGATATGGTGTACGATCCCGCCGAAACGCGGCTGCTGAAGCTGGCAAAGGAAAGGGGAGCCCAAGTCATCCCCGGCATCGAGATGTTCGTTCACCAGGCCGCTCGCCAGTTCGAGATCTGGACGGGCAAGCCAGCCCCCTTCGACGAGATGCTTCGGGTGGTCCTGATCGCCTTGCAAGATCGTGCAACTCGTTCAGCCAATGGGAAATGAAACCTTCCGATGCCATTCGCAAAGAAAAAGTTGCATTTTCAGGCATGCCCAAAGTAATATGCAGTTAGGAGGCGCGACAGTAAAGCGCTTCCGGGTTGTAGCCCAGTACCGCCCGGTTCATACTTCCAACTTCGCTGTAACAAGCTTTGGCGAAAAAACTCGACGCAAGAGGTGGATTCGTCCGCCTCCATCCCGGTTCGGAGAGTTCAACATGGCGTGGTACGCGTATTGTCTGACCGAGCATCAAACCCTCCCAAATGGAACCCGCACTCGCCGCCCTTTCCTGCTAGAGGGCGTACAAGGGGTTAACGGCGCAGCGGTTCTAAGCTATCCAAGTGGTGAATTCGCCGTCATCGTAAGCGAATACGACCACACAGCCAGTGAACTGGACCAGAAAGCGGCAATCGAGCACGCAAGAGTAGTCAGCAACTGCTTCCGCAACTCCACCGTACTTCCTTTTAAATTCGGGACCATTTTCGAGAGCGATGACGCCCTCCGCCAGGCCGTCCGGGTCAACCGGCGCGCCTTCGGTCTGAGCGTGGCCAAGCTCCGCGGCAAGTCCGAAATGCACATCAAGCTCGTCGTGCGCGACGGTTCCCTGCGCGAGGCTATGATCGACGTTCAGTTGCCAGACACCGTCGGTGGCGACTACCTCTCCAAGCTCCGGGTCAAGGCCTCCCGCGAGCGCGAACGCCAAACTAAGGCCCGGGCCCTTTCCGTTCAGGTACACAAGCTCTTCAACCCGCTCGAGGAGGAAGTCAGCTGCAAGAAGGTCGCGCCTGAGGGCATGTTGATCGACATCGCCCATCTGATCGACACCAAGAGCGTCGAAAAATACCAGAACCGTTACTCGACGGCCGCCAAGCAGCTTAAGAACTGCGAAGTGGCTATAAGCGGCCCTTGGCCCCCGTATCACTTCCTGCCCGGCAAGCTGCGTACTGTGGCGGGTAACAGCTAGAGTCTGCACATCAAGCGAGCCCATGGCACTCTGCTATGGGCTTTCTTTTTTGGTTCCTTGGCATGCTCGTGCAACGTATATGCATTGTTCTGCACTTTGCATTCCCATCTGGTTTTTATCGTCGCCACCAGTGCCGTCGACGGCACTCCATAAGCCTCTTTTTACCAATCATTTACACAGCCAAGTGATCGCAATCACGCACCTTCTCGGCTTTGGCGCGGCAAGTGCATCCTCCATCTGTAACAAAGAGGCCGCAAAACTAGAACTATGACCTTCACTCTCTTCGACAAAGAGCGTCACTTCCCAAATGGCCGTTCTGGCTGGCGGAGCGGCATCAATCGCCTATCTTGACATTGCCCACCATTAGCCTCTTAAAACGTGGCCCCGGAAGGGGCCATTTTTTTTGCAGGCAGAGCGGTTGTGAGCGACGCGCCACATAAGACCGTTCGCCAAGCTGCAGATGTCTCTATGAAATGCACTGTTTCCGGGTTGCCCTTTAGCTGCTGCGTTTTTCCGGTATGATTGCCGCCGGATGAGCTCTGCCGCCAAACCCAGTTCCGGATTGCGTCGTGCCCTGCGCGACATTCTGCTCTTCGGCTTAGGCGGCGGACTCCTAATCACCTTACTGAAGCTGACTGAATACCGTTTTCTCGTAGTCGAACACTCCGTCGAAATCTACGGCGGCCTGATCGCCGCCATTTTTGCAGCACTCGGCATCTGGCTGGGGCTGACGCTGACACGAAAAAAGGTGAAGCCTTCGCTTCCGTACACCGGACCATTTGCTCCCGACGAGCGGCGCCTCAGCGAACTGGGCATCACCCCACGCGAACTGGAGATCCTCGGCCTTATCGCCTCCGGATTGAGCAACCGGGAAATTGCCGACCGCCTCTTCGTCAGCGAGAATACGGTCAAGACTCACTCCAGCCGTCTTTTCGACAAACTCGGGGCCCGCCGCCGTACCCAGGCAGTGCAATTGGGCAAACAAGCTCACCTCATTCCCTGAATGCGTCCCCCGAAAGTAAGTTTCTTCGCATGCCCCAGCAAAATCACCCGAAGGTATGACGACAATTTCCGGCTCCCGCCGCAAAATCCGTCCCGTGCGACCCATAAATTCGAATGCGAGGAGCTGCAATGAAAAAAACCGTGCTGACCTTCGGGGTGATCTCCGGGCTCATCTCCACCGTGATGATGCTCGCCACGATTCCCTTCCTGCACAAGCTTAGCGGCGACAAGGGACTCATCCTCGGCTACACCACCATAGTGTTGGCCGCACTCCTCGTCGTGTTCGGCATCCGCTCCTATCGCGACAACGTCTCTGGCGGAAAGCTGACCTTCGCCCGGGCCTTCGCCGTAGGAATCCTCATCTCCCTTCTCTCCAACTGCTTCTACGTCGCCACCTGGGAAGTCGTCTACTTCAAATTCATGCCCGACTTCGCCGAGAAGTACGCCGCCCAGATGGTCGAGCACGCCAAGTCGACGGGCGCAAGCCAGCAAAAGATCGACGAGACAACGCGTCGTGGCGAAGAATTCGCGCGCAACTACCACCACCCGCTGTACAACATCTCCATGACCTTCCTGGAACCCTTCCCCGTGTTCCTGGTCATCACACTGCTTTCCGCCGCAATCCTGCGCAAGAAATCCACGCCGCTGCCGGCGTGAGCGAACGGTTCAATGTAGCCCCGGACGCCTCGTCCGGGGTGAGCGTCGCGAGGCGACACGAGTTGGGCTCCCAGATCTAATTCCCGGGGCTCCGCTTCTGCAATGCCTTCAGACAAATCACCACCACGACTCCCCAGGCCAGCACCGTCCACGCAATCCAGTCTGTCGCGCCCTGCACCTGCTCTACGTTCGCCTCGACCAGGACATTGCGGCTGCTGATGACTTGCTGGTAACTAAAGCAGCCCTTCTGGGTGTAGCTGAAACCAAGAAATCCCAGAACCGCCGCTGTCGTCATTGAGACCGCCAAGGAACGCTTCAGCACCGCACCCCGGCTCCCCACGGTCGCTTCGGCGATCCGCTCGAACGGTCTGCGGAGGATCCAATAGGCCAGTACTCCCAACCCTAGGCACACGAAGGCAGAGAGGATATACGAGACGATCAGATACCTTTCATTGCTCATGGCTGTCTACGTCGCAACGCCGCCACCAGGATGGTGATCAGCGCAACATACCCGAGAAGAACCCCGAAGATCCCTTGCAGCACGTTCTGCAGGTCGCCCGCCAGAGACCACACATATTCCATGAATCGCGAATCCGCTTTGAGATCGCTGTGTGCAGAACCGAGGAATGCCGAGGCCGCAACGAAGACAACCACGATTATCAACGACCTTAAATAGAATTCAGTCGCGGACGGCAATCCTGTGATCTCCTCAAGCAGTTGCTGCAGGCTGGGACGAAGGAGACGATCGACCAGGAAAACAACGACAAGCGCAGCTAGAAATGAAGCGACAAAAGCGATGCCACGAGGACTCATCGGTACGTCCTCCTATCCTAATGCGGCGCCATTATAGCCCCGGGCAGTATCCGCGCGCACTCGAACTCAGATACACTGTTGGCCCTAACCATGAACGAAACCCGCGCTCCCTTTCTTGTGTTATTTCTATGTTCCTTCGCCATCGCCCAAAAGCAACCATCGCAGCCCGCACAGGGCTCCTTCTTCGCGCAGCCCCAAATGACGCAGGCACAACAGGAGAATTTCCCGCCACAGTTGCTGGCGGACTTGGAAAAGATCAAGTCTGCCGCACTCACCGATGACTATGCCTACCGCCAGGTTGCCCACTTGACCGAGAACATCGGCCCGCGCCCCAGCGGATCGCAGCAGGCCAAAGGCGCTGTCGATTACGTTGCCGCCGAAATGCGCCAGCTTGGACTCGACGTCCAGCTTGAGGAAGTGAAGGTTCCGCACTGGGTGCGTGGCGCAGAGACTGCCGAACTGGTGGAATATCCCGGACAGGTTTCCGGCACCACGCAAAAGATCGTGCTCACCGCACTGGGTGGAAGCACCTCTACGTCAGCGGAAGGACTGGCCGCGGACTGCGTCGTCGTGAATAACTTCGACGAGTTGAAATCGTTGGGCCGCGAAAAGGTCGCTGGCAAGATCGTCCTGTTCAACGAAATTTACGACAAGAAGAAAGCCGCAGCTGGACTCTCGTTTGTCGCTTATGGCGAAGCCGTCCGTTACCGAGGCATGGGACCCAGAGCGGCTGCCGAGTTTGGGGCCGTAGCCGCCCTCATCCGTTCCGTGGGTAGTGCAGATTATCGTCTGCCTCACACCGGCTTCAGCTTTCCCGCTGGCATTCCCGCAGGCGCTGTCACCGCCGAGGACGCCGACCTCATCGCCCACCTCGCCGCCCAGGGAAAGATCCGCATGCATCTCACGCTTACGCCTCAAAAACTTCCAGACAGTATCAGCTACAACGTGATTGCTGATCTGAAGGGCACTGAGCATCCCGAACAGATCGTCGTGGTCTCCGGACACCTCGACTCATGGGACCTTGGCACCGGAGCCATCGATGATGCTGCAGGAGTTGCCGTTTCAATGCAAGCCGCCCAGCTGCTGCAGAAACTGCACCTCCATCCGAAGCGTACTCTGCGTGTGATCGCCTGGATGGACGAAGAAAGCGGGGGAGCCGGCAGTCAGACTTATTCGCGCGATCACTCGGCGGAGTTCGTCAAGCATGTTGCTGCGATTGAATGCGACACCGGTGCCGCTCATCCGCTTGGTTTTGAGACACGCATCAGCGCGAGCGCCGCGGACCTGCTTCGGCCCGCACTTTCAGTTCTCGACAGTATCGGAGCCACTGCCATGGAACCCAGCAACTATCCGCCCGGTGCTGACATTGCACAAATGTCGGAGACCGGAGTTCCCTCGTTCGGCATTCTGCAGGACGGCCGTACCTACTTCAACTATCACCACACGGCCGCCGACACGCTCGACAAGATTGTCCCCAGCGAATTGCGCGAGAACGCCGCCACCATGGCCGTAATGGGATATGCCCTTGCCACTATGAAAGATCCGCTTCCGCGGTAGAGTGTTTCCCATACAGCCCTTCGGACGGTTGACGCATCTGATTTCCCGCGCTTATTATTTCCGTTTGGCCCTTTTTAACTATGGACGCCTCGGTAACGGGGCGTCCTAAGACTTTGATAGGCAATTATGGGATTGAAGTGACTATGGATAAGAAGAAGCTGGAAGCATTCAAGAAACGCTTGGAGACACGTCAGCAGGAATTGCGCCGGACCGTGACCCGCAATCAGGCCGATGGCCGCTCTGCCGACGAGGATACTGCCCAGGATATCGCCGACCGCGCGGCGAGTTCGTACACCAAGGAATTCCTGTTTAGCCAGAGCAACAACGAGCGCCAAACTCTAATGATGGTCGATGGAGCGCTCGCCCGCATTCGCGAAGGCAGCTTCGGTGAATGCATCAGCTGTGGCAAAGAGATCAACGCCAAGCGTCTCGAGGCCGTCCCCTGGACCCGTCACTGCATCGAGTGCCAGGAAAAACTCGAACAGGGCCTGCTCGAGGAAGCCCCGCGTTAGAAGCCTGCTTAGTGCTGTAAGGTTCCTATATGGGGACAACCGCTTTCGGCTGTCCGCCGGGCGCAGCCCAGTCGCATGCACTCCCCCGGCGCAATCATCCCCCGCCATCGCCGTGGGGAGCGCTCCTTTTACGGCTGCGTTAGCGACGCTAATACATTCGGTGTCTTGGCCCGCTGATCACGCGAGTTGAAACGGCAGCTTCCGCACCCTCTTTCCACACGCCGCAAAAATCGCATTCGCTACCGCCGGCGCGGCCGGAGGCAGTGCCGGTTCTCCCATCCCGCCCGGTTCTTCCTTACTCTTCATGAGATGAACTTCGATCGGCGGCGCCTCGCTGATCCGTATCGGATCATACCCATCAAAATTCGTCTGCTCGATTGCGCCATTCCTTACTGTGATCTCATTCTTCAACGCCGCACTCAGGCCATAGATAATCGCGCTCTCCGCTTGCGCGCGCACTGACTCCGGGTTCACGATTTGCCCGCAATCAATCGCCGCCACCATGCGGTCGACCTTAAAGCTGCTGCCTTGAACCGTGACTTCAGCGACCTCGCAGATGTAGCTACCGAACGAATGATAGGTCGCAATCCCACGTCCTTTGCCCTTCGGCAGCGGATTGCCCCATCCTGACTTCTCTGCCGCCAGCTCCATCACAGCTCGAAGCCGCGCCGGATCCGGATCTTCTTCATTCTTCGCCTTCCAATTTTCCGGTTTCACCAGCAGCGTCTTGCGAAATTGCACCGGATCTCGTCCCGCTGCCGCAGCCAGTTCATCGATGAAGCATTCCACCGCAAATCCATTGAACGAATGCTCAACTGAACGCCACCACAACGGCGGCACCGCGCTCGACACATGGTTGTACTCCAGTCGCACATTGGGGATGGCATAAGGCATTTGCTCGGCGCCTCCGACCTCCGAGCTTTCCGGTTTACCGGCATCAGGATGCCAGTATGCCTCGATCGAAGTGGAAGCAATCGTGTGCGACCACGCCAGCGGACGCCCGTTCTGATCCACCGCTCCCTTCATCTGATGACACGCCGCGGGCCGATAAAAATCGTGCGTCATATCATCTTCCCGCGACCAAACCAATTGCACGGGCTTCCCGACAACCTTCGCGAGCTGCGCCGCCTCCGCCGGATAATCCGCCATGTAGCGCCGCCCAAATCCACCACCCATGAGGGTTGTGTGAACGACAACTGTTTCCGGCTTGAGATCGAGAATCTTCGCGACAGTTCGCTGCACCCAGTCGGGCGACTGTGTGGGCGCCCATACCTCAGCCTCCCCGGATCGCGCATGAACCGTGATGTTCATCGGCTCCATCGTGGCATGCGCGAGGAATGGAAATTCATACGTAGCCTCCACGTGCTTTGCTCCGTTTGACAATACAGCGTCCACGTCACCGTCGTTGCGGACTCGTTTGCCGGGCTTTCCCGCGCCCGTGTGCAACGCCGTATGGAGAGTATTCGTCGACTCGGCAGCAGCCGCGCCGTTCTCCCACGTGATCTGCAGCGCTTCCCGGCCTTGCATGGCAGCCCATGTGGAATCTGCCACCACCGCGACTCCGCCTGCGGTAAACATGTCCCGCCCCAGCGCCGGTATTTCGAACACCTGCCTCACGCCCGGCACAGCTTTCGCTTTAGTTCCATCGAAGTGCGCGTGCTTCCCTCCGAATGTAGGACACCGTGCAACCACCGCAAACAGCATTTCTGGCACGCGGACATCCAGCCCAAACACAGCGCTGCCGTTAACCTTTGACGGAATGTCCACGCGCGGCGTGGAGTGTCCGATCAATTCAAAGTCGGACTCATCCTTTAGCGCTACTTTCTCTGGATCTGGAAGGGGTAGCCTCATCGCCGCTTCGACGAGTTCGCCATAGCTCGCCCGCCTCGAAGACTTCTCGTGCAGCACGGCTCCGTTTTTCGCTTTGCATTCATTCCTCGAAACGCTCCATTTCTCCGCCGCCGCGCTGATCATCAACTCGCGCGCCATCGCGCCGGCGCGCCGCAGCGGCATGAAGTTTTCCATCGTGCTGCCGCTTCCGCCGGTACCCATGTGCGCGTAAATGTCCGGGCGTGTCTCCGCCTGCTCGACACTCACGGAATTGAAATCTACTTCGGCCTCTTCAGCGAGAAGCATCGCCAAGCCCGTCTTGATACCTTGTCCCATCTCCGACTTTGCCACGATCAGAGATATTTTCCCGTCGGGTTTCACCTGAACGTACGCGTCAAACGGGTTCACCACTGGCTTCTTGGGACCTTTTTCGTTCTCCTGCGCGAAAGCCTCCACGGGGGCGAGCCTAACTCCGATCACCAGCCCTGCTCCGGCGACCGTTGCCTGCGCTACGAATGTTCTGCGGCTGATCACCATGGCTAGGCTCCTTCCCCGGCGGCTCGATGAATCGCACGCCGAATCCGCTGGTACATCCCACACCGGCACAAATTCCCGATCATCGCGGAATCAATCTGCCCATCCGTCGGCTTTGGCGTCTTCGCCAGCAGCGCCGCAGCCGACATGATTTGTCCCGGCTGGCAATATCCACACTGAGGAACCTGCTCAGCAATCCATGCTCTTTGCACAGGGTGTGAGTTGTCGGCCGATAGACCCTCAATCGTAGTGATCTTCTTTTCCCCAACTGCGGAAACCGCAGTCTGGCAGGACCGTACGGCCTCGCCGTCGAGATGCACCGTGCAAGCCCCGCACAGCCCCATGCCGCACCCGTACTTGGTGCCGGTCATATTCAACTTGTCGCGTAGAACCCACAAAAGAGGAGTGTCAGGAGAAACGTCAACCTCATGGGTACGTTCGTTGATCAGCAAGTGAAAGGCAGACATAGCGGAACTCCCCAGAGAAGGATAAGACTTTAGACGAGGCTACTCCAGAAACGTTTCGCCAAGCAAGATTGTGTGAGGAAACGCCACGTCCGCTCCCGCGGCCGGGCACTATCGGGCCGGAGTGCAGCCGTGGCTATCGTAGCGAATGCCGGCAATTCACGCAGACACCCAGGAACCCTCTAACGTCAATCTCCCAATCGAATCCGCCGGTAATTCCACCATCGCTGCCCGAGTTTTTACGGGAACCTCAACTCTCTGCGGATGCGAAACCCCACCGCAGCCCGCGGGACGTGTTGTAAAACCTGCCGCCGATTCCAAGTTTTCATAGTTCTTCAGCCGGGTGCCCCACCTTTGTCGGGTTCTTTGCAACAGGGTGGGGGTTTTGACTTCCAATTTGAGTTCTGACTTTCACTTCGCTTCCGCTACATCCCCGGCTTCTTCTCCTCTTCCGCAGCTTTCTCCGCCCCCGGCATCACGTTCTTTAAAGGAGCATTCTTCTGCTCGTTCAGTTCCGGATGTGGCACCGGTTTCCGCGGCAACATCTGCTCCCGCATCGCCGTGTTGTAAACGAAGATCGCCTCGACTGTTGCTGCCTGCGCCAGATCCTCCGGTTGCAGCCGTTCGTATACATCCATGTTCGAGTGATGGGTCCGTGATCCGTAATCCAGCATGTCTTGAATAAACTCGAAGCCTGGAATGCCCACGGAATCAAAGGCCTCATGATCGGTCCCACCGGTATCTCGCATCGTGCTGACTCCAAGATCGCTGTAACTCGCTGTTCCTGCTCAATATAAAACTCCCGCAACATTTCTTGACACTCCGGGTTTCATCCGACGTGGCCACAATGCAGGTGAGAATTACGAACCCAAACTGAACGGAGAGAAATCCATGAACAGCACCCTCAAGATCTCGTTTCTCAGTACAGCGCTCGCAATTCTCGCGCTGCCAGTTGTGGCTCAGAACGCAGCATCCTCGACGCCGGTAACCGGCGAGAGCATTCAGGACCGCAAAGAGAACCAGCAAGACCGCATCGCTAACGGCGTCAAGAACGGCGAGTTGACCGCCGGTGAAACTAAAAACCTGGAAAAGAAAGAAGGTGCAATCAACCAGGAAGAGCGTGACATGCGTAAGCTCGATAACGGCAAGCTGACCAACGCCGACAAAAGAACCCTGACCCAGCAGCAGAATCAAACGTCCAAGCAGATCTACCAGGACAAGCACAACTCTTCGGTGCAGAACACCAATCCCAAGAGTGAAGTTGGCAAACGAGCCGAGAACCAGCAGGACCGCATCGGACAGGGCATTAAGAGCGGACAGCTCACCGCTGGCGAGGCCGCACACCTCGAAAACAATGAAGCCAGAATCAATAAAGAAGTACGCAACGACCGCGCCGCCAACGGTGGCAAACTAACCCCACAGGAGCGCGCCAAGGTGAACCGCCAGCAAAACCGCCAGTCGCGCCAAATCTATCGCGACAAGCACAACGGTCGTCATCAGTAAGCGACTTTCCACAGACAGAAAGCAATGCCGTGTGAGCCCCCGGGTGCCAGCCGGGGGCATTTTTCTTTTAGCAATGAGCCATGAAGAGTGAGCAAATGAGCCGCAGGTAAGGCAGTTCGGCTTGTTCGCCGCTCAGTGCTCATCGCTCATTGCCAGTCCATTAAGCCGGTATCTCATTGAGTTTCCTGGCATATACAATTCTTGACGTAAATCGCAAATTGCAATATAAATATAGCGATTTGAGAAACAGAACCGGGCGCACCATGAAACTGGGCGAAAAAATCCGTTATCTGCGCGAGGTCGAAGGATCGCTCCGTGGTCTTGGCCGCCCCATGACGCAGCTTGAGCTGGTGCGCGCAATTCGCCAGGAGATAGGCAAAGGAAAGAGCATCAGTCAGTCGTATCTCTCACAGATCGAAAGCGGTTCGCGTCCGCACATGACGCAGTCTTCGCGCGCACTGTTGGCGAAGTTCTTTAAGGTTCATCCTGGCTTTTTGGTGGATGACCCTGAGGGTTATCACACGGAACTGACTTCGGACTTGCGAACCGTAGAAGGTCAGATCGACGTCTGGTTGTTGCAGGGTTCCGAGCGCTTCGCCAGTGATCCGGAGATCAGCCATGTGCTGATTAAGGCCGCGCGAGAGAAAGATACGCGGCGCGCCTTGCTGCTTTTAGGAGCGATCCTCGACACTCCGGGTTTGTCGGATCGTCTGTTAGAGGCGTTGCGTCCGGAGTTGGCGGCCAGTGGGAATCATCATCACCGGGCGGAAGGGAGGCGAATCCGATGACCTGGTCTGACTTTTATCTGATCTGTTTCGCGGTCGGTTTCTGCTTCAGCTTCTTTTCATTTGTATTCGGAAGCTCGCGTTTCGGGAAGCTGCATCTGCCGCATTTCCACAGCCACGGAGTCGGGCATGTGACGGTGCCGCACGGGCCGGTTGCTCCCGGACCATCTGCCGGACAAACCCAAGCAGAATCGCATGCAGCTCATGGCGCGAGTGTTTCACTATTCAATCCGCCGTCCATTGCCGCTTTCCTGGCATGGTTCGGCGGAACCGGCTATCTGCTGACCCGCTTCTCGGCACTGTGGGTTGGACTTGCCCTGTTTCTCGCCGTGATCGCGGGATTGATCGGCGGGACAATCATCTTCCTTTTCTTGACGAAGATCCTCATGTCGGACCAGGAATTTCTTGATCCCGCGGATTTTGAAATGGTGGGCGTTCTCGGCAAGCTTTCAGTGCCCATTCGCGAAGGCGGCACCGGGGAATTGATCTACTCGCAGATGGGCACACGCCGCGTCTGCGGTGCCCGCAGCGACAATGGTTCGGCGCTGGCGAAAGGGGCGGAGGTGGTTGTTACCCGCTACGAAAGAGGCATTGCCTATGTCCAGCTCTGGAGTGAACTGTCCGGCGAACTGGATGAGGCGAGTGCTACCGGGAAATCCGGGTAGCAGCCGCGAGGAGAGGGAACATGAATCGCGTTTGGCACAAACCGGCAGTCCTATTGATGTGGCTGGCGCTGCCCACCGCTGCCTGGATCTACTGGCGCGTCTGGGATCAACTCCCCGCGCGCATGGCCGTGCACTTCGATGCGAACTGGCAGCCCAACGGCTACACCTCGCGTGAAGGGGCGGTGCAATTGGGACTCGAGATCCTGCTGGTTATGCTGGTGTTCGTTACAGTGGCAACACTCATCGTCGATGCCCTCAAGCCGGCCGCATTCTGGCCTGCTTTAGTGGTCTCGTACGCGGTGCTGGGTTTCTGCTGGTACGGCAACTATTCGATCGTCGATTTTAATTTGAAGGCACGGCAGGTGCATTCCGGATTGAAGGGACCGATATCTAAGAGCACTTCCCAGTTCTTAGTCGGAGAATGCCGGTTGCCAACGCCGGCAACGGCTTGGAACTCGCAGAACTAAGTACTGGGTACTGAGAACTGGGAACTGCTTTTCCGGAGGAGGCGTTATGTTCGAAGGAATTTCCAATGTCGTCGTGATCTGGATTTTCGTAGGCCTTGGAGTGATGGTCATTCTGTTCCTGATCAGCGCCATGGCCAGACTGTATCGCAAGGCGGGTCCGCACGAGGCTCTGATCGTCTACGGCATGGGCGGAACGCGCGTCGTCAAAGGTCATGGCACGGTAGTACTACCGATGGTGCAGGTCTGCCGCGGCCTATCGCTCGAACTCATGTCGTTCGACGTAGCACCGCAGCAGGATCTCTACACCAAGCAAGGCGTTGCTGTCACGGTGGAAGCCGTCGCGCAAATCAAGGTGAAATCTGACAACGAGTCAATCAACACCGCGGCCGAGCAATTCCTCACCAAGACCGACCAGGAGCGCGAAGGCCTGATCCGCCTGGTGATGGAAGGCCATCTGCGCGGCATCATCGGCCAACTCACGGTCGAAGAAATTGTGAAGCAACCAGAAATGGTTTCCGACCGTATGCGCTCGACTTGCGCCGACGACATGAACAAGATGGGTCTCGAAGTCATATCGTTCACCATCAAGGAAGTCCGCGACAAGAACGAGTACATCACTAACATGGGACGGCCTGATGTCGCCCGTATCAAGCGCGATGCTGACGTTGCTGCCGCTGAAGCCGACCGCGATACCGCGATCAAGCGTGCACTGGCGCAGCGGGAATCGGCAGTAGCGAGAGCCCAGGCCGACCAGGAACGGGTGCAGGCGGAAACCGCTTCTTTGGCGAAACAGGCGGAAGCGCAACGCGATCTGGAAGTGAAGAAGGCGCAATACCTGGAAGTCACCAAACGCCAGCAGGCGCAGGCTGACAAGGCATATGACATCCAGACCAACATCATGCAGCAGCAGGTCGTTGCTGAGCAGGTAAAGGTGCAACAGATCGAGAAAGAGCAGCAGGTCAAGGTGCAGGAAGCCGAGATCAATCGCCGCGAGAAAGAACTGATTGCAACCGTGCTGAAGCAGGCGGAGATCGAGCGTCAGCGCATTGAAACCTTGGCAAATGCCGAGAAGGCACGCCTGATGGCCGAAGCCGAAGGCCAAGCCTCGTCGATCCGTCAGCAAGGCGAAGCCGAAGCCGAGATCATCTTCAAGAAAGGCGAAGCCGAAGCCAAGGCGATGAACGTCAAAGCTGAGGCATTCCAGGAGTACAACCAGGCGGCCGTGATCGACAGGTTGTTCGCCAGCATGCCGGAAGTGGTCAAGGCGTTAGCCAGTCCGCTGTCCAACGTCGACAAGATCACCATCGTCTCAACCGGTAACGGCGATGCGTCGGGGATGAACAAAATCACCGGCGACATCACCAAGATGGCGGCGCAGATCCCGGCGTTATTCGAAACTCTCTCGGGCATGCCGCTGTCGGAATTGCTGGGCAAGGTTAGGCAGATCGGCGACAAGGCCCCCAAGCCGCCAGAGTTGCCGAAAGCCTAGCGAGGGGTCCGGGGAAGCTCGTGTAGGGGCAGGCTCCTCGCAAGCCTGCCCTGAGCGAGCCGAAGGGTCCCGACGAGCGAAGCGAGGAGCAGTGGAGTGAGTTATGAATCACAAACCAAAATACGCGGGATTGGGCATCGCCCTCGGAGCCGCACTAGGCGCGGTCGCCGGAGTAGTGGCGGGCAACATGGGCGTCTGGCTCGCGATCGGAGTCGCCATCGGAGTCGTGATGGGATCTGCGTTTCGGCGTAAGCCGACAGAGTGTCCCGAATGCGCCGCAATTCACCGTGTGCATGAGCTCAGGAAGCAGGCATGACGGGCAAACAGGAAACGAAGTCGAGCGCCACTTAAAGCAATGGCGAAGCTGAAAGCTGACAGCCGATCGCTGACAGCGAAAAAGAAGGGAGTTCACCATGGCACTACTAGAGCGGGTCGCAACCTTGGTTCGGGCGAATCTCAACGATCTCATCGACAAGGCCGAAGAGCCGGAAAAAATGATCAAGCAGGTAATCCTCGACATGCAGAACCAGCTTCTGCAAATCAAGACGCAGGTCGCGATCGCCATCGCAGACCAGCACCTGCTGGAGAAAAGGCAGAAAGAAAATGCCGACAAAGTCGCCGAGTGGATGCGCAAGGCCGAACTTGCCGTCGACAAGAAAGAAGACGACCTGGCCCGTGCCTCGTTGCTGCGTGTGGAGAGCTACCGCGAACTGAGCGAGAACTTCACGCAGCAAGTCGCCGATCAGAGGGCGCAGGTCGAGAATCTGAAGACAGCTCTGCGTCAACTGGAGCGGAAGCTGGCGGAAGCCGAAGCCAGAGCGGACGTTCTGGTCGCGCAGCAGCGTCGCGCCCGCGCCGTCGGCAAAGCCAGTGATGCGCGGATCGCCTCGGGTGACGGCTCAAAGGCAGCCGCATTCGATCGCATGAAGCGCAAGGTCGCGCACTCGGAAGCCATGAGCCAGGCAAAGTCCGAGATCGCTGCCGACAACATCGAAGATCGCCTCGCCGCGCTCGAAAAGCAGGACCGCATCGAGCAGTTGCTGGCGGAGCTGAAAACAAGACGTGGCGCGTAGCCCGTCAGTTGGATTTGCAGGCAAGAGACGTGCGAGGGCGACGGCTCTACTTCGTCGCCATGAAAGTCTTCACCACGATCGCGTTCGGCTGCACGCCGACGGGAATCAGCGTTAGCAGTGAATACTCGCTGGGCTCAAGCTTGCGCGGCCTGCGCTTCTGGATGATGGTAACGTCCCCCGACTCAGTGCCTACCACTAGCAGGTAGTTCTGATCCGGCGTCAGCGCCAGTCCGTCGGGGTGGCTGCCGACATTCAGCGTCGTGATTCGCCGGCCCATGTCGATATCGAATACCGCCACGCTGTTCGATCCAAAATTCGAAACATAGAGTCGCGAATTATCCAGCGTAACAACGCTCCGCGAGGGATGCTGCCCGATCTCCGGGCTGCTGCCCACCTCGTCGTTTCCGGTCTCGATGATCGAGATGCTGTCAGCATCGAAATTGCACACGATCATCTCGCCGCCATCGGGCTTGAGTGTCAGGCTGACCGGAGTGCGCCCCACATCGAGCAGCGCCAGCACGCGATCCTCCTTCTTTTGCTGGGCCTTGGGATCGATGCTGGTGAGCTGAATCGACGCCACCTGCGATGATCCTGAGCACGAAACGAATGCTTTGCTCGAATCCGGCAGGATCGCAATATCCTCCGGCTGTTTGCAAACAGGCAATGTCGCACGCACGCGAAGTAGATTGGCATCGATCAGCGAGACCGTATTGTCCCCGCGATTCGAAACCACGACGGTCGTCCCGTCGGGTGAAACGCGCGCCATACCCGGCGAAGCACCCACACGAACGTTCCCAACGACGGTCCGCTTGTCCAGATCGATCACACTGACGTTCGAGGATGCCGAATTCGCCACATAGCCGCGCTTCCCGTCGCTCGACACGTCGATGTAATAAGGATGCCCGTGCACTCCGATCGTCGCCACGACCACATTGCTCTCGGCATCAATCACGCTCACGTTGTTCGATCCCGCATTGACCACGTAGATCTCATTCTTCTGGCTGTTCGCGGCGATGCCCGTCGGGTCGCTGCCGACGTGAAGAGTCTTGGCCAGCCGGAAAAAACGCAAATCGATAACGCTGACGGTGTTGCTCTTTCCATTGGTGACGTATGCGAATTCACGGAAGGCGGGCCCGTACTCGGGCATCTGCTGCTCGCGAAAATACCACCACCCCATTCCGCCCAGGATGGGCAACAGCACAGCGATGAACAGGAGTTTTCGCAAGGCAGTGTCAGAGTGAGAAGAAGAAAGCTTAGCAGAACAAGGCCGAGGGTGCCCCGTCCTTGTCCCTGCGTTCTTTGCCGGGACAGGGCGGGGATTTTGACTTTCGTAAGTTTGACGTTGCTCAGAAAGTCAAAAACCCCACCCTGTCGCAAAAGCCGCGACAAGGATGGGGCACCCGTTTTGTTTCGTTCTAGTGGAACTACTTCGCCGCCACCGTCTCCCGGATCCCAATCTCCGGCACACTCCGTCCCACCACAACCGCGATCTGCCGCACCTGCTTCATCAGTTCATCGAACTGATCCGGGAACAGCGACTGTGGCCCATCCGAGAGCGCCTGATCCGGCTGCGTATGCACTTCCACCAACAGCCCGTCAGCGCCTACGGCAACTGCTGCGCGCGACAGCGGCGTAACTTTATTGCGCTTACCGGTGCCGTGGCTCGGATCGACCAGGATCGGCAAATGGCTCAGCCGCTGCACCGCTGGCACAACGCTCAGGTCCAGCGTGTTGCGCGTGTGGTCGGCGAACGTGCGCACCCCACGCTCGCACAGCGCGACGTTGTAATTGCCCTCGCTTAGAATGTACTCGGCTGCCATCAGGAATTCTTCGAGCGTCGCCGACATGCCACGCTTCAGCAGCACCGGCTTGCGGGCGCGTCCGGCGCGCTTCAGCAATGAAAAGTTCTGCATATTGCGCGCGCCGATCTGGATCATGTCTGCATACTCCTCGACCAGATCGAGAGATTCGTGATCGATGGCTTCGGTAATGATCCTCATACCAAACTTGTGGCGGATTTCCACCATGATCTGGAGAGCTTCCTCGCCGAGCCCTTGAAATGAATAGGGCGAGGTGCGCGGCTTGTAAGCACCGCCCCGGAAGAACTGCGCCCCGGCGCGTTGCACGCGCTCGGCCACCGCGAATGCCTGCTCGCGGCTCTCGATGGCGCATGGACCAGCGACAATCGCCAGCCCTGTCCCGCCGATCGTGGCCGTCGATCCCGCGAAACGGATGACGGTGTTTTCTTCCTTCACGTCGCGGCTGACCAGCTTGTAGGGCTTCGAAACCTGTATGACTTCCTGCACGCCCGGCATCTCTTCGAGCGTGCCCTGTTCGACTTCGCCCTTGTTGCCGGTGATGCCGATGGCCGTGCGGGTCGCTCCCGGCATCGGATGGGCGCGATAGCCCAGTTTCTCTATTTTTTCGCACACGGCGCGGACCTGTTCTCCACTAGCCTGCGCCTTCATGACGACCAGCATAGATTCACCCTAAGAAGAAAGGACTGTGTAGGGACGGGCGCCAAGCTTGCCCTGAGCGAAGTCGAAGGGCCCGTCCTTGAGCGAAGCTCGATTCGCGCGGCCGCAGGAGAAGCCGCATCCGTAAGTGTACCGTTCGCCCAACTTGCCCGCAAATGGAGCATCGAGACGCAGATCCGCATCTATACTCTCCACATGACCCGATCCATGGCGCAAGAACAGGACCTTCTCCAGCGCGCCGCCCCAAAGCACCTGCCCCGCCTGACTTCCCGCCGCATCGGCATCCACACTTCGACCGCCGGCGGGGTGCAGAATGCCGCCGAACGTGCCTACAGGCTCGGGTGCAATACCCTGCAGATATTTTCCTCCAGTCCCCGTCGCTGGGCGCCTTATGAGCTAAGCGAGCCGCAATGCGCCGAAATGAATCGCTTGCGCGCGCATTATGATCTGAAGCCGCTCGTGGTCCACACCAACTATCTGGTGAACCTCGCCAGCTCGAACGAACGCTTCCTCCAGATGTCGCTCGAGGCCTTTCGCGGAGAAGTCGTCCGCGCGTTATCTCTGTGCGCCGATTATCTGGTCTTGCATCCAGGATCTTTTCGCGGTGCCGATCGTGAGCAGGGATTGCTGCGCACCGCAGCCGCAATCGCCGCCTCGACCCAGGGCCTCGATCTCGCAAAGGGAGGACTGACGATCCTGATTGAAAACACGGCTGGCGCCGAATTCTCGCTCGGCGGCAGTTTCGAGCGGGTCGCAGAGGTTCTGCAGCGCCTCGAGGGAATCGTCCCTGTCGGCGCCTGCATCGATACCTGCCACACTCATGTCGCCGGATACGACATCGTTAGCGAAGAGGGCCTTTATCAGACTCTCCAGCATCTCGATACAACCATCGGCCTCAACCGCGTGAAGGTCTGGCATTGCAATGACGCGAAGGCTCCTCGCGGATCAAAGCTCGACCGCCACCAGCACATCGGGAAGGGAATGATCGGCAAAGAGACGTTCCGCCATCTTCTCAACGACCTGCGCCTGGCCCATGCCGCCTTCATCGCCGAGACTCCAATCGACAAGCCGGGTGACGACCGCAAAAACGTTGACGCCCTCAAAAAACTAGTCGTAGAGACATAGCTCTGCTACGTCTCTGCCGCCACCAGTGCTGCCGGTTGGTGAGACAGACGTTGCCAGCAACGTCGCTACGGCCTGATACTCGTCCCCATGAAACTCTACCGTTGCCACGACCGTTTCGTCGCTGAGCAGGCCGACCAGTACCATGAGATCCCCGCTTCTTCCTGGGACGACATCATTGTCCGTGAAAATCTTCTCGACCATCTAAGCCGCATAATTCCACAAGCCAGCCGAACCCAAGCCCCCACCCCGCAAGAGTTGGTCTCGCCCATCGGCATCCAGGAAGTCTGGGCTGCCGGGGTGACCTACTACCGCAGCCGTGACGCCCGCATGGAAGAGTCGAAGAGCGTCGGCGGCGGCGACTTCTACGATCGCGTCTACTCCGCCGCCCGTCCGGAATTGTTCTTCAAAGCGACCCCGCATCGCGTGGTCGGACCGGGTGCAAGCGTGGCAATCCGCAGCGACGCCTCCTGGTCGGTGCCCGAGCCCGAGTTGGTCCTGTTCATCACTCCTGGCGGAAAGATCGCCGGGTACACCATCGGCAACGACATGAGTTCCCGCGACATCGAAGGCGAGAATCCTCTCTACCTGCCGCAAGCCAAAGTCTACGACCGAAGCTGCGCGCTGGGGCCGTGCCTGCTCATTTCCGATGAAGCCTTGCCCGCATCCACTGGCATCAGCATTGAAATTCGGCGGGAAGGTAAGGTGTCATTTTCCGGCGCAACGACACTGAAAGAAATGAAGCGGCAGCCGGAGGAGTTGGCGCGTTATCTTTACCACAGCAGCAGCTTCCCCTCCGGCTGTTTCCTCTTCACCGGCACCGGCATCGTGCCCGCGGATTCGTTCACGCTGCGCCTTGGCGACGAAATCAGCATCACGATTCCCCCGATCGGTACTCTCTCGAATGTAGTCGGATAGCGTGCTCCAAAACAAAATACATCACCCTCGAAAGCCACGAAGATATTCTTCTAGTTTTTTCCTTCGTGAACCTTCGTCTCCGTAATGGTTCAAAGTTCTGCGGCGCCGCATTTCCTCTGCCAATGGCACCCCTCTGTAACCCGCCGTGTAAAATAAAGGACTATTCCCTGGTGGTTACTCACACTATGGCGATCGAAGAAAAATCGGCGAACGCTGTGACCAACGGCACTGATGCCGCCTCTCCCACACCACGCCCCAGCGACGAGCGCTACGACGCCCAAAGCGTCGAGAAGAAGTGGTTCGAGCGCTGGCAGCAGGATGCGTCACTCTACGCCGCCGAACCCAACTCGACTAAGAAAAAGTATTATGTCCTCGAGATGTTGCCCTATCCCTCGGGCGCGCTGCACATGGGACACGTGCGCAACTACTCGATCGGGGACGCGCTCGCCCGCCACATGTGGATGAGCGGTTACAACGTCCTCCATCCCATGGGATGGGACTCGTTCGGCTTGCCCGCCGAGAATGCCGCCATCTCGAACAACACGCCGCCGCGCGAGTGGACGCTCCGCAACATCGCCAGCATGAAGGCGCAGATGAAGCGGATCGGTTTCGCCTATGACTGGTCGCGCGAAGTCACCACCTGCCTGCCCGATTACTACCGCTGGAACCAGTGGTTCTTCCTGAAGCTCTACGAGCGGGGATTGGTCTATCGCAAGAAGAGCAAGGTGAACTGGTGTCCGAAGTGCGCCACTGTGTTGGCGAACGAGCAGGTCGTCAACGGATGTTGCTGGCGCCACGAAGACACGCTGGTCGAGCAACGCGAGCTGGAGCAGTGGTTCGTGCGCACGACCAAGTACGCGGAAGAATTATTGCGCGATCTCGACCGCCTCCAAGGTTGGCCCGAGAAGGTGCGCACCATGCAGCGCAACTGGATCGGCCGCAGCGAAGGTACGCTCGTCGATTTCCAGCTGGAAGGCAATGCCGGTCCGGCCGGATCAAAGATCAGCGTTTTCACCACGCGCGTCGACACAATCTTCGGTGCAACCTCGTTGCAGCTTGCGCCCGAACATCCGCTCGCAGCCGATTTCACCCGCTATAACCAGCCGCTCGGCACCGCGGTCCAGCAATTGATCGCCGAGCAGCGCAAAGCCAAAGAAACCGGCGACATTGGCGAGATCGAAAAGCACGGAGTGAACACGCATCGCTACGCCATCAATCCGTTCAATGGCGAGCGGGTCCCGATCTGGATCGCCAACTACATTCTAATGGACTATGGCACGGGCGCCATCATGAGCGTGCCCGCGCACGACGAGCGCGATTACGATTTCGCCACGAAATACAAACTCGAGATCCGGCTGGTGATTCTTCCGGTGAGCAACGATCCGGAAGAGACTATGGCCGAGCCGAAATTGCCTTTCACCACGCATGACGGCATGGTGATCAATTCCGGTCTCTATAGCGGCTTGAGTTGCGCCGAAGCCGTCAAGAAGATGACGGCCTACGCCGAAGAGAAGAGCTTCGGCAAAGCAACCGTCACCTACCGGTTGAAAGATTGGGGCATCTCGCGTCAGCGCTACTGGGGCACGCCGATCCCCATGCTCTATTGCGAAAAAGACGGCATCGTTCCCGTGCCCGAGAAAGACTTACCGGTGATCTTGCCAGAGAATGTCGACATTACATTGACCGGCGGATCGCCGCTCGGTCGAGTGCCGGAATTCGTCAACACCACCTGTCCCAAGTGCGGCGGTCCTGCGCACCGCGAGACTGACACGATGGATACCTTCGTCGATTCCTCGTGGTACTTCTACCGTTACACCGACGCCCGCAACGATCGCGCGCCCTTCGACGGAAAGATCGCGCAGTACTGGTTCGGCGATCGCGGCATCGATCAATACATCGGCGGCGTCGAGCATGCCATCTTGCACCTGATCTACTCGCGCTTCTGGACGAAGTTCATGCGTGACCTTGGCATGATCAACAACGACGAACCCGTCGAACGCCTCTTCACGCAGGGCATGGTAATTAAAGACGGCGCAAAGATGTCGAAGAGCTTGGGTAACGTCGTTTCACCTGACGAGATGGTCGCCCGTTACGGCGCTGATGCGGCACGTTTGTACAGCCTCTTCGCCGCCCCACCGGATCGCGATCTTGACTGGCAGGATACCGGCATTGAGGGCATTCAGCGATTTCTCGGACGTGTTTACCGGTTTTTCGTGCGCAATGCGCACCCCAATCATCCCGACTGGCGCAAGCCGGTTTCAGTCGATCTATCGCTGGAGGCGCGCGCAGTTCAGCGCAAGCTCCATCAGACCATCAAGCGCGTCAGCGATGACTTCAAGGGACGCTGGCATTTCAACACCTGTATCTCGGCCATCATGGAGATGATGAATACGTTGTACGCCGCGGAAGCCGCAATTGGGCGCAACGCCGTTCCAGTCCCATTTCTTGGGGAGGTACAGCGAAACCTTGTTCTATTGCTCGCTCCCTTCGCTCCCTACCTTGCTCACGAACTCTGGGAGATCCTGGGTGAAAAGGGAAACCTGCTCAAAGCTCCCTGGCCGAAGCACGACGCGGAGTTGGCCAAGGAAGAAGAAATCGAAATCCCCGTGCAGGTAAACGGCAAGTTGCGCGGCCGAATAACCGTGCCGGCCGACGCGGACGAGGCCTTCGTCCTCGAGCGCGCCCTAGCCGATGAGAAGGTGAAGTCCGCCATTGCCGGTAAGCAGATCGTGAAAAAGATCTACGTTCCCGGCAAGATGTTGAACCTGGTTGTGAAATAAGTCGTTTGCGGCATTAAACCTCACCACATGTCATCCTGAGCGAAGTGGTTGCTTCGCGAATGCGAAACAGCCACGCAGTCGAAGGATCCCTGCCAGCCGGCACACCCTCGGCGTTTCTGGGCATTCTCACAACGAATCCGCGGTATCCTTAGTCTGCACATGCCCATCTCTCCGACGGCCGAAGGCTTCCGCGCCGCATTCCGTCGCCCATTACTGACTTTCGCCGAAATCACCTGGCGTTGGATTGTCGGCGCCATAGCGGGAGTACTCTTCTTTTTCGGCCTCTTCGAATTCCTCGACACGCTCCCCGTAACCAACGCTGAACTGCTTTTCCTGCGAACGCGCAACCCGTTTCTCATATCCCAGGCGATCGCCCACATCCTGCGCGGCCACTTGAGCCGCGGCTTGCTCTCGCTGATTCTCACTGCGCTCTTGCTGGCCGTCATCTGGATCGTCGCGGCTTCCCTGGGCAGGATCGCGACGGTCGACGCACTGCTCGAATACTTCCGCGCACGATTCGCAGAAAACATCACACACGAAGACGAGAGCGACGCCAGCAACAACCCTGCGCAGGGACGCTTTGCTGCGCTGCTACAGCTCAACTTCCTCCGTGTTGCCGTAGTTCTTGCAGGACTTGTTGGACTTGCAGGCGCCGCGGTTGTCGCCCGTTCCGCCTCAACTCCACAAGATTCTCAGACGGGCATGGTGTTTCTTTTGTTTGTCGCGATTGCCGGAGTCGTCTGCCTGATCGGGTATGAGCTGAACTGGCTGCTCTCGCTAGCTGCCGTGTTCGTAGTGCGCGACGCAGACGGGGTTATCGATGCAATCTCAAGCTCTGTAGCGCTCTGCCGACGCCGCCCTGCCGCGCTGTTTGCAGTGACCACTTGGACCGGCGTGGCACACCTGATCGTCTTCACAGGTGCGAGCATGGTAGTCTCGGTCCCTCTGGCCCTGGCGGGAATGCTTCCATTGCGGCTCGTCGCGTTGGGAGTGGTTTTGGTGACTCTTGCCTATCTGGCCGTCGCGGACTGGCTCTACACTGCGCGCCTTGCAGGATCTGTTTGCATCGCGGAAATTCCCGATGCGCTGCTAGTTCCGCCGCCTCCCCTCCCATCGCCCGCCATTCCAGCGGCGACTATCGACCGCGACGAACTAATCCTGAGCGATGTGCCCATCCCGCATCCTGCGACGTGAAACGAGAAATGTGGGGACAGTCGCGCCCGGCTCTCCGGCGGAGCAAAGCTCCATGGCGTTTGCCCCGCTTGCAATCCTTAGAACCCCTTCGCCTTCAAAATCGTATCCAGATCCTCCGGATGCAGCGCCCGCGTCATCGCCTCTTCGCGAAGCAAATCCTGCTGAAACACCAGCTGCGCCAGCGACTCCTCCAGCGTGAACGATCCCTGCTTGCGCGTGATCGTGATCTCCTGATGTAGATGTTGCAGCGCGTTCTTGCGAATATGCTGCCGCGCGCCATAGCCGAGGACTAACAATTCCGCCGCCGGAACCCGTCCGCCATTGCGTTTCGGAATCAGCGTCTGCGTAAGCATCGCCGCTAGTGCCATCGCCATCTCGGCCCGCACCGTGTGCTGCCGCTCTTGTGGAAATGAGTCCGCGATGCGCGACACCGTCGATGCCGCATCAGTCGTATGCAGCGTAGTGAACACAAGGTGTCCCGTCTCAGCCGCCGACAAAGCAATCCGAGCCGTCTCCGAATCCCGCATTTCTCCCACGACGATCACGTCCGGCGCCTGCCGCATCGCCGCACGCAGGGCAGTAGGGAAATCGGGTGCGTCGATCCCGATCTCAACCTGTTCGATCACGCTTTTGTTGTGCGCATGCTCATACTCAATCGGGTCTTCGATCGTCACAATGTGCCGGGCATCCCGCTGGTTGATTTCATTGACCAGCGCAGCCAGAGTTGTGGTCTTTCCCGATCCTGTCGCTCCTCCAATGATGACCAGGCCGCGTTGCAATCCCGCGATCGTGCCAACTCCTGAGGGCAAGCGAAGTTCGCTGAGAGCAGGCACTTTCGAAGGCAGCGCCCGGACTGTTGCTGCCGCCCGTCCGCGCTCCCGATGCAGATTGATTCGAAACCGCCCCACCCCTTCCAATCGATACGACGAATCGGCGATCCCGTACTGCCGATACTCCTCGCGCGCGTGCGCGGCCATGGCAGGCAGCACCGCCGTTTCGATCTCCTCACCGCTTAGTGTCTTATCCTCAATGGCCGACAGAACACCCTCCAGTCGGATCGAGGCCGGAGCGTTCGGGACCAGCAACAGGTCGCTTCCGGCGCGCAACACCAGTTCGCCCAGCCAACGCCGGAACTCGGCCGACTCCGGGTGACGGCTTTCCGAATGAATCACCTGCATGTGCGTGGAATTGGTTTCGGCTGTCATGCTCCCTTTTGGATGCAGGAACCGGGCGCGGAGAATCGCTCCGACCTGAGCCCCAATAATCCAATAATATGCCATCACCCGCGCATAGAAATAGAAGAGGACCGGGAGATCGTGTAGGGGCGGACGCCCTCGTCCGCCCCGCGAGCGAAGCGAGCGTGCCGAGCCAAAGTTCTTCCCTGATGCCGATCGTCTTTCATCGTCTCGAATCCCCTCTTGACCCCAGCCCCACCCAACGCGTAGCCTCCGTGACGGTCAATCAGCTTCGCCCAGGAGGCTCCTCATGACGCCACTCTCCGCTCTCTGGCTGCCAATCGTCCTCTCCGCAGTCATCGTCTTCGTCGCCAGTTCCATCATGCACATGCTGCTGCCCTACCATCGCGGCGACTACAAGCAACTGCCGGATGAACAGAAAACTCTCTCCGCTCTTCGAGCCGCAGGCCTGAAGCGCGGCCTCTACGTCTTTCCCTACGGCACTCACAAAGACATGAACTCGCCCACTATGATCGAGAAATACAATCAGGGCCCGGTCGGCATGATGACCGTCTTCCCCAGCGGCCCTCCCGTCATGCCGAAATTCCTCGGCTTATGGTTCGGCTACTGCCTGCTGATCGGATTCTTCGTAGCCTACCTGGCCGCGCATACCATTCCGCTCCACACGCACTATCGGGCAGTCTTCCGCATCGTCGGCACGGCCGCATTTCTCGCCTATGGTCTCGGCACAATCAGCAACGCCATCTGGAAAGGACAGACCTGGAGCTTCACGATCAAAGAAGTCCTCGACGGCCTGGTCTACGCTCTGCTAACGGCGGGAACTTTCGGCTGGCTCTGGCCGAAATAAGTATTGTGTAGGGGCGGACGCCTTCGTCCGCCCCGCGAGCAACGCGAGCGTGCAAAAACGGGGTGCCCCACTTCTCGTGCCTTTGGGAGAAGTGGGGATTTTGACTTTCAGGTCGTTACGCAACTCAGTTCTGCCGCAGTGCCGGCATCGGAATGGGAATGCTGAACGCCGTGGCCGCCCCGCCCATCCCGTTCTCACAAGTATCAGGCGGAAAGGTGCAACCCGTCCCGTTGCCCTGGCACCCCGCGGCCCAGAACATATAGCCAAGCATGCCCGTGGTTGTGCCCGCACCCGCGGGCGCGAGATTCTCCACAAAGCTGGCCGCTGTATTCTGATCGGAGTTGCTGAAGTTGTCACAGTTGGGTTGGCCACCGACCAGCCACAGACTTCCAGTCAGTTTCGCCGGTGCCATCGGCGGCACCGATCCCGAGATGCCTGCCACGTGCTGTTCCCAACCCGACTCCAACGTGGAGACACTGGTCTTTTGTCCTGCAACCATAGCATTGGCGTAATCGAGCACCGGTGCGTTGGTCTTGAGCCAGGTGCTTACCGCGTAGTTGGCAAGCTTCGTAAGGTAGGTATCGCCGTCACCCAGATCGATCGTCAGCCGCGCCGCGGAATTCGAGCCGGTGGCATCGTAAGCGATCTGTGAGCGGTAGGCGCTCACGAACTGCTGCAGTCCCGTCAGGTTCGGATTGCTGCTATTTTCATAATCAATTTCCATGCCAACATTGAACAGCTTGGCGGCATTGGCCGCGTTGATGCCCAGTTGTGCCGGATTGCTGGATAGCGCCTTGTCCCAGTTCTTCTTGAAACTGGCCCCACCGATCGACATCATCACCCGAACTCCGCGGCTCTGAAAGTAGTTGATGACCGCAGCGTTCATGCCGATGGGAATCCCCTTGCTGTCGCCCGAATCGGTCGTAAGGTTCATCAGCTTGACAGGATCCACAAAGCTCAGCACTACCAAATTCACGGAGGGCTGATACGTGCCGTTCATATTCCGGTCAATCATCCAGCGATTGTCCGTGTCAAACGTGGTCATATTCGGAACCGAAGCCCAGCTGCAAGCGTCGGTATAGCAATGCCAGGCCCCATAAATCTGCATCTGAGTTTGTGCGTTTGCGGTTGCGTCCAGTAATGCCAACAACAGCAAAGCAATCGAGCCGGCACAAATCACTCTGGTGATTCTTCGAGTCATACGCGTCTCCTTGATCAAAGCGGGTGCCCCGCTTCTCCCTGACTTTGGGAGAAGTGGGTTTTTAACTTTGAGGCCGATACGACTGCTGAAGGAAAAGGAAGGGAGCAACTCCTGTGCCGCTCTCCTCGCTTTGCACTAGAAACTAGGGCGTCCCCGAAGGGGCCCCGGCAATTTCCCACGCGAATCCCAGGAACGACGATGCAGTCAAGTCGATGGCCGGTTCCACCGTGTCAAAGGACTGCACGTTGTCCTTGTAAACCGAACCGTTCCCATTGAAAGCGGCGAATTGATCCACGCCATTTGGCGGACACGCCACCATATTGGTCAGGTTTCCTTTGGTCGCGGCGGAATTCGGTCCCTCCACCACCGCTCCCAAAAGAAACGGCGGCCCATTTGGAGGCACGGGCACGAGATTCGTGACCTGATGCTGCATGCAGAGTGGGAACGTGCTGCCATCGCCCACAATGAGCGACGTTCCCCACGCATTTGCGCCCAGCACATTGGCCTGCCACCGAGTTCCGAATGCTGCGTACGCTGTGGAACTCGTCAGGTAGTCGTATTCATTTGCCATCACGACCAGCCCGCCACCGTGTGAAGCTGTATCCCAATTGGTCCACGTGAATCCGAAACCAAACGGATCCGTACCAGCTTGAGTGACCGCTTTGTCCAACTGCTTCTTCAAATCTGCCAGCAGCGCAGCCTCCGAAGTCGCCAGCCCGCTTGGATTTCCGGCCAGCACAATCGCCCGATACAACTCGTAGTGTGCCAGCCCGCTGACGTCGTAGAGATTGAGCGTATCCCCGGCGTCATTCGGCCCGGTGATGTACGCATTGGCCCACGTCGCGGCCTTTTGCAGATAGTACGTCGGATCGGTGTGCGGCAGCCCCGCCGGCAAGTTAGTGGCTCCCTGCAGCGCGAAGTACAACTCGGTCGCGCCCAGTTCCATGTCGTCCCGCCACTCCACCTCCGGATAGAAGTCGTACGGCCCGACGGTCAGCAAATTCCCGCTCGGTGCCGTATTCGCCAGATCAAAGATGTGCTCGGCGGAAAGCAGGCACTGATTCCCATAGGCGGGATCACTCGCAGAGAACACCTTGTAGCAAAGCCCGAAGTCCGCCGCCAGACGCCCCGCGATGTTCGGACTGATCGAAGCTCCCGATCCTCCCGCGGTATTCAGAAAGACCGGCCTGTGGCAGATGTACTGATACGGTGCTCCACACCCTTGCCAGTTGTCATCGGCCTGAGGCAGTCGCCATATATCGTGATCGCCGGTAAAGTTGTGCCCGCCCGATCCGACGCCAACCTGGTAGTAAAGTGTCCGGCTGCTGTCGGCCCACATCTTCTGCAACCAGTCGAGTCCAAAGCGTGCCTCGGCGGTGAAGTTCGACGCGCTCGATCCCGAACCCATCTGCCCAGGAAAGTCGCGCACTCCCGCGAGCATCAGCGCAACTGTGTAGCTGTGCGTCTCAACAAACTTCAGATAGTCGCCCGCATCCCACCATCCGCCTGAGGCATCCACTACTGCTCCGGTTGCAGTCAGAGCGCCCGCGCTGTCATTCTTGCTGAATTTCGGTGTGAAGTACGCACTTGCGCTCTGATCGTTCAAATGACCAGGCGCTGTGCGCAGGCTGTTTGGAATGTAGTTCGCTCCATCCCGCGACGTCTCGTAATAGAAGAGTGAATTCGCCAGCGGCGTTGAGTAAAGATTCGTTCCCAAGTCGATCTTGAACGACGGAGATGTCGCGGCAATCGGCGATGCGACAGAGATCGTGTAAGTACCAACCGTTGAGACCGAATCGAAGTCCAGCGCATAAACGAAGCTGAATGTTCCCCACTTTCCGACATTCGCGCCGATCGCAGCAGAGTACACGGTACTCCCGCCGGAATTTTTCAAGGCAAACGTAGCCCCGGTTTCGGCAGCTGTTGCCATCAGATAGGCACGCTTGGTAGCGCCGGTTGCATACCCAACTTGATTGATGCGGATGTAGGCGCTGGCTGCATGCCCTACGCCCACTACGACAACAACGGTTACAGCCACACTCAAAATGCGAGACAGGACACGCAAGGATTGGCTTTTATTCGGGGTTCCCATAGCGCCTCCTCAATTGAACCGTTTTAATAAAACGCGTGAATAGTCCTCCAAGTCCGGTTGCCTGTCAATAGGGGGATTCCCATGTAAGTGTCGCCAAGGTATGCCACCCCAGCGACTCAGGTGGCAGATGCAGCGTATCCTTCCCGTACGATAGCTGTTGCCAACGCGAACGGGATGGGAACAATCTCTCTTATCTTGCTCAGGAGGGAGCCGCTTGGAAGAAATGAAATGCGAGTGCGCCGTCTTACTGATTCTTTTCGCCTGCTGCGTGCCTTCCTCAGCGCAACAACGGATGACACGCGGCGGAGTGCCCGTCGTCTCGCCCGATGGATCCCATATTGCATTTTTGTCAGATCGCAGCGGGGCCGAGCAATTGTTTGTGATTTCTACCGACGGTACTGGTGAACTTCAGCTGACCACCACCCCTGACGAGAAGGCTGCGCTCGCATGGACCGCGGATGGCAGACAGATTCTGTTTTCGGCCTTTTCGAACGATACGAGCCTTCTTCATGCCATCAGTCCGGACGGAACAAAGCAGCGGGAAATCGCGAAGGTTCCCGGTCGCGCACCAACGCTTTCTCCTGACGGGACTCGCCTCCTCTACATGACGGGCACGTGGACCGCGACGCGATTGATGATTTCCGCGTCCGATGGCTCAAACCCGCAACCCATCACCGATGGTGCATCCATTGCCTGGAACAATCACTGGTCGCCGGACGGCAAACGCATTGCCTTTACGAGTCGCAGCGATTCTAAGAGTGAATTGGCCATCTTCGTAATGAACGCCGACGGCACGGGACGTCACCAGCTCACTCACTTCACTGCGGGATCCGGAAACGCCCAGTGGCCGGTGTGGTCGCCCGATGGACATCAACTCGCCATTCAGGTCAACCGGATCCAGGAGCACGATGCGCATATCTGGATCATCGATGCCGCAAGCGGCGATGGCCGCAAACTTGCCGCTCATGATCAGCAGTATCTCGACGAGACCCCGGCCTGGTTTCCGGACGGCAAACGCATCGCATTCCAGAGCAACCGGACCGCCAGGATGGAAGTTTGGGTGATGAATGCTGATGGCTCCGGAGCGCGTCAAATCACCCGCTGAATTGGATTCGGTGCCGAAGCAGCTCAATGCGAAGGATCGAATTCGTTCTGGTAAGCTTCCCAACGCTTCCGCACATCCGCCATAATCGCCTGGTACTCACTGTCGCTCCGTAGACTGTCGTAGTTCTTGTCCTTCACAAACCAGGGATAGTTCACATCTCCCAGCGCCACAGCTCGCTTAAACCATTGCAGCGCATGCTGCCGGTCGTCGAGGAGTACATAGATACCTCCGGTCCAATAGGCTTGATCGCCGTCGACGACGTTTGCGGGATTGACCTTGAGGACCCGCGGATCGATCTTCTCCCGCTGCTTTCGCGACGCATAAAGAAATGCAGCCATGATCCCGGCCGTGAAGTCGGTCGATCTGCCGGAAAGCTTCACAGCTCGATCAAGGTTGACCTCGGCTTCATCGAGCTTGCCTTCGTAGTAGAGCAGCGCGCCAAAATATGCGAGCGCTTTGAACTGCTCCGGATTCTGGGCGACGACCTCCCGCATCTCTTGTTCCGCTTCCGCCATCCTTCCCACGTACATCAGCATGCGGGCGTGCATCCAGCGAGGCTGCGGCGGTATCGGATTCAACTCCACCACGCGCCGGTAGGACTTCTCCGCCATCTCCGAGAGGCCCGCATAGTAATAGGCGTATCCCAGCATCTGCCATGCAGTCTCGCTGTTGGGAGCGAGCGTCAGGGCTTGCCGCACCACGGGAATCGCTTCCTTCTCGCGGCCCTCTTCGCCGTAAACGCCTCCCAGCGCCATCAGCGCCTCCGCCGACTGGGGTTTGATGCGGATCGCAGTTCTCGCCAGGTCCTCTGCCTTCCGCAAGTTCGCATCGGCGCCTTCGGTGAAGTTCGCTCCCTGGAAGGAATACATCGTGGCCAGCAGGGCATACGCCTCGGCAAATTTGTTGTCTACTGACGTAGCCTGCAGAAGAAGGTGTTGCCCTTTTTCCAGGCTGTCGAGCCGCGAATACACCAGATACTCATTCAAATACACCCGCGCCTGCAGATAGTCGTTGTACGCCTCCACGCTAGCGGTCGCCGGCTGCTCGATCGCCTTCTGTTCCGTCGGCGAAATCTGAATCTGCAGTCCTTCGACGATCTTGCTCGCGACTTCATCCTCGAAGCTCAAAATGTCGGCACTTTTCAGGTCGTAACGCTGCGACCACTTCGTCGTTCCCGTACGCCCGTCGATCAATTGCACTGTAACCCGCGTCACTCCCGAAACGCTCTGATAAGTGCCTTCCAGAACACTCGCGACTCCCAGCGCCTTGGCGGCTTCCGTCGGATCGGGACTCTCTTTCGCGTACTTCAACACGGACGTCGTCGGGCGCACGGCCAGATTCTGCAATGATGTCAGCCGGCTGATGATGGCATCAGTGATTCCCAGGCCCCAACTGTCTTCCGTCGACGCGGAAATATTGCGGAAGGGAAGCACCGCCATGGTTTCTGGCGACGTCTTCGACCGAACGTTGCCATCCTGCGACGACGATCCCGCGGAACGGAACGTCCGCATTCCTACCACCGCCAGTATCGCTATTGCCACCACCGCCGCGAGCAGGATCCCAGCCTTCCTGTAGCCCTTCGATCTCAAAGGTTCTCTGGTTTGTGCCGAGGGGATCTGCAGCCGCTGCGAATCGCTCTCCCGCTTCATCCGCTTGAGATCGGCCTTCAACTCCGCGGCGGATTGATACCGCGTCTCCCGATCCTTATCCAGCGCCTTCGAGATGATGTTCTCGACCTTGGATGGAATATCAGGATTCAGCCGGACTGGGTCGACCGGAATGTTATGCAGGATGGAATCAAAAATCGTTCCCGAAGTGTCCCCTCGAAATGGCAAAGTGCCGGTCACCATTTCGTACAACACCACTCCAAAGGAGAAAAGGTCTGTACGACGGTCCAGTTCCTGCCCGCGTATCTGTTCCGGCGACATGTAGGCGACGGTCCCCAGAGTGCTGCCTGGGCTGGTCAAATGCTCCTCGGCCAGCACTGTCGCGGTCGCTAAGAATCCAATGTCGTCAGACTTCTGCGGATTCATTTTCGCCAACCCGAAGTCCAGAATCTTCGCGTGTCCGCGCTTCGTCACAAGAATATTTGCCGGCTTGATGTCGCGATGCACAATGCCCTCGGCATGCGCCGCATCCAGCGCATCCGCCACCTCCATCCCGATGTCCAGCACCCGATCCAGTTCCATCGCCCGGTTGCCAATCAGGTGCTTCAGCGTAACCCCGTCAAGATACTCCATGACGATGAATGGGCGCCCATCCTGTTCATCGATCTCGTGTACCGTGCAAATGTTGGGATGGTTCAATGCTGACGCGGCTTTGGCCTCTCGCTGGAACCGGCTCAAAGCCTGCGGATCTCGGGCCACGTTCTCGGGCAGGAACTTCAGAGCGACGAAGCGGCCGAGTTTCACGTCCTCGGCCTTGTACACCACGCCCATTCCGCCGCCGCCAAGTTTCTCAACGATGCGGTAGTGCGAAATGGTCTGCCCCAGCAGTTGCCCCAGTGTGTCCACTGCCGAAGATACTAGGTGGCCGCGCTTCCCCGGTCAACCGCCCCGGCCTGTGTAGGGGCGGACGCTTTCGTGCGCGTGTATCCGCGAAGTGTCCCACCTCTCCTCCTTGCGAGAACAGAAGTTCGAGAGGCAGGTCGAAGGGTGTCCTTGCTGGTTGAAGCTTTTTTCGCACTAGACACTAAGGAGTCCTATCCAGGACGAGTTTGTGCTGCCATAATCCCGCCATGTTCTTCACGTTCTTCGCCGACGCGAAGTTCGCAATCCGTCAACTCCGCCGCAGTCCCGGATTCGCCATTTCGACGATCCTTACCCTCGCTTTCGGAATAGGAGCGACCACGGCCATTTTCACTTTGGTAGATGGAATACTCCTGCGCCCGCTACCGTTTCCCGATCCCGAGCGCCTGATCGCGATCAGCACTTTAGCGTTTCCTCCGGGAGTGCCCACGGACAAACCCGAGGCCGGATGGGCCAGCGACAGTTCCTATCCCGATTTCTTCGACTGGCAACGGCAGAACCGCACCTTCGAGTCCATCGCCTCCTACCAGGAAAACGCACGTCTCTTCGCCAAGGCGAACGGCGAAGGCGCGCAAGTCATCGCCTGTGGACACGTTTCCGCGAATCTGTTTTCGACGCTTGGCGTTAGGCCCGAGCTAGGACGTACATTCACCGTGGAGGAGGAACTGCCCGGCCATCGCGTCGTGATCTTGAGCCACGAATTGTGGGTCTCTCTGTTCGGCGCATCGCCCAATGTGATCGGTCAAACGGTGAGAGTCAGCGACGAGCCCTCGATCGTTGTCGGAGTCATGCCAGCAGGCTTTCACTATCCAGTCAACCAGCCAGCCTACTTCTGGGCGACGTACGCCGCCAATGCTGAGGGCCCGTTTCCGCTAACTTCCAGGCGATACTCCGACGATCTGCAGATCCTCGGACGGCTGAAGCCCAACGTCAGCATCGAGCAGGCACGTGCCGACCTCAATACGATCCAACGGCAAATCGCGCAGCAGTATCCCGAAGAGCGTGACCGTGGTGTCTTGATTCAGCCCCTGCTGAAGCAGCAAGTCGGCGACAGTCGCAATGTGTTGTGGCTTCTGCTCGCGTCAGTCGGAGCGGTTCTTCTGATCGGTTGCGCGAACGTGGGCGGATTACTTCTGGCCCGCGCCGCCTCGCGAAGCACTGAAATCGCGGTTCGCGCCGCCCTGGGTGCAAGCCGTATCCGCGTTCTAAGGCAGCTTCTCGTTGAGTCCCTGCTGCTTGCGCTCTGCGGCGGAATCGTTGGTGTTCTTGCGTCGATTCTCTTCGTGAGAGTGGGAATCCGCCTGGTCCCGAAAGACATTCCCCGCCTCTTCAACGTCTCGATCGACTTGCGGGTGCTCCTGTTTTCCGTCCTGCTCTCCGGACTCACAGCGCTGATCTTCGGATTACTCCCTGCATGGCGCATATCGCGCTCCGATCCAGCGAATGCCCTGCGCGATGGGGGCACAACGACAACTCCGGGCCGGCGGAGAAATCACCTGCAAAACGCGCTTGTGGTTGCCGAAACGGCTCTCGGCTTTACTCTTCTGATCGGCTCCGGCCTTCTCATCAGGAGCATGTTGAATCTCCTTCATCTTGATCCCGGCTTTGACTTTAAACAGACAGTCCACTTCGACATTGCTTTGACCCAAACACGTTATCCGGACCCGAGCAAAGTTCCATTATTCCGGAAACTCCTTCCGGAGCTGGCTGCCATCCCCGGAGTGGTTCGAGTTTCCGCTGGCCATCAGTTTCCCGGAAGAAGCGGCACCTGGATACAGTTCACGATCCCTGGCCACCTCGACCCACCTGACAATCTCCCCACCTGCAACCTGAGTGCCGTCCTTCCCGGGTTCTTCGAGACCCTCTCGATCCCCCTGCTGCACGGACGCACCTTCTCCGACCACGACAATCTGTCAACCTCACCGCCAGTTGCAATCATCAGTCGCGCTTTCGCGCGGAGGTACTTCCCCAACGAGGACCCGATTGGCCACTATCTCACTCCTAAGTTCGAATACTCCACTGAGCCAATCCTCGCTCGCCAGATCATCGGTATTGTCGGAGACACGCTGGGTGGCGATCCCTGGGACGATCCTTACATCCCTCGTTTCTACCTGCCGTATGCCCAGAATCCAACGCACCAGCGCCCGAGAGTCGTAATGCAGGTCGCCGGAGATCCGTTGAGCTACCAAAGTGCCGTCCGCGCAGTGGTGAAGCGCTTCGACGCCGACGTGCCAGTCTTCGACTATGAAACCTTCCAAGATACCCTCCGGGACATGTCGGAACAGCCTAGATTCGAAACTGCCTTAGTCTCCACTTTCGGCGCAATCGCATTGCTGCTCTCCGCCGTCGGACTCTACGCAGTTCTTTCCTATGTAGTCGCCGAGCGCATGCGGGAACTCGCCCTGAGGATGGCATTCGGCGCATCGCCCCGCCACATTCTTGCGATGGTCCTGCGCCGCGCCTTGCTCCTCGCCATTCTTGGAATTCTCATCGGACTGTTCGCTTCGCTCTTAGGTATCCGGCTCGTGAGTAATCTTCTGTTCCGCGTGAAGCCGCTCGATCCCTCCACTTTCGCTGCGGTCACCATAACCCTGCTGCTAGTCTCGATCGGTTCGGCCCTGCCTCCCGCCATTCGCGCAGCCTGGTTAAACCCGATGCGTTGCCTCCGCGATGAATAGCTCGAATGGCTAGAAGCCCTGTCATCCCGAGCGGAGTGCGTCGGAGAGCGCAGCGAACCGACGCACATAGTCGAGGGACCTTGTGTTCGTCTCTACTCTCAGTTCCTCAGTGCCCTCAGTGTCATCCCTGGTGAACGCTCTTACCCTCTCCCCCGAAACTGAATAATCCTTTTGCGATCTCGCTTGGAAGGTCTTCCCATCGGCAGAATCTCGAACTCCCGTGAAGCCTTCCTTTCTGCCGCGACTTTCAAGCGCATCTCTTTGCTAGCGTCGGTCTCCCGATACAGCTTCTGCGCCTCCGACGCCGGCCCGCGCACGTCGCTTAACCCCAATACTCCAACTTCGAAGTCGCCGCCATCGTTCGTGATGCGCAGCATGTCTCCCACTCGTACCTCGCGCGCAGCTTTGGCCACCTGCCCGTTCGACAAGATTCTCCCCAAATCACAACTCTTCTTGGCCAGCGTCCGCGTCTTGAAGAACCGTGCCGCCCATAGCCAGGCATCCATTCGAGTGCCAGTCATGCCACCATCCTATTCCGCAGCGCTGTGCAGGTGAAACAAAGCGGTAGCCGAGGTGGTGTCCCGTGAGACAGAACGTGGGGTGTCCCGTAAGACTGCCCCACTTCTCGCTTCCTTTGCGAGAAGTGGGAATCTGTCGAAAATACCCCGCCAGTTCCCGAAGCGGGTACTCGAGAACTGAAGCTGCGTACGCGAAGGACGCCTGAACCCCTCCTACAACGCCTCAAAGGGGCATTCATCTGAGAATGTCTGAAGAGGCCCGCTAGGGCAATGGGCCTCGACGACACGCTAAGTGCTACGTTCGTAATACTTTACGTGCAACTCACTGCGGCTCTAGGATTTTTTCGACGTTTTGCCCTAAATCACTGATTCGAATAGGTCGAGTTGGGAGGTTCCTCCGTTGTAATCTCTTTTTCGGAAATCGTTCCCCGCAGTCTTACAAATAATTACTTGACCCAAACCACCTTTGCGGCTACATTAGCGAGTTCTTGGGAGCCCCTCGGTCCGCTGCCGCTTCTTGGCAAGCCTTACGAAGCTAAGCCCAGAAAATCGAGCATCTTCGAGGTTCCCGTACGCATCTATTCAAAAAGAGTGAGTTTTTACGCTAACTCCTTTACAACCTGCTCGGAATCAGTGACTTAGGTCGGAATCTGGGGTTTCCGGTCACCCTCCCGTGTTGAAAGGACGAAGGCGGAAGGCCACAAATCATAAAGCAAGGAGACTTATCACACATGCGCTCTGATCGTGTGTTTGATGCTTTACAGACCCTACGGAATCGTTATATGCTCTGTCAGCTTGCCTCCAAGGCCACGCGGAAATTCCACCGGCCCAGTACCAGAATCCAGGAAACGATGAACGGCGTGCTGGATCGGATCGCTGACTCGGAGCGGCAGGCAGTATTGTCGGAACCAGAGAATGTAGCCGAGGCTCAACGGCGGGCTGCTTAACCCAGCCCCGCCTTTCCTCCCCGGCGTTGTTGTTTGTATCTTTCCTGAGTCCCCTCCTTTTTGAAAATCTCCCGCTGACACTATCGAATACGCACTAGTGCACGGGTTCAGGTGAATCATGACCATAGCTGAACTGAAAGAAAAGAACATCACCGAGTTGACCAAGATCGCAAGGACCTTGGATCTCCCCGGTGCCAGCGGTATGCGCAAGCAGGATCTCATCTTCAAGATCCTGCAGGCGCAGAGCGAAAAAGAAGGCCACATCTTCGCCGAAGGCGTCCTCGAAATTTTGCCTGACGGCTACGGCTTCCTTCGCTCGCCCGACTACAATTACCTCCCGGGCCCTGACGACATCTATGTCTCCCCGTCCCAGATCCGCAAGTTTGACCTCAAGACCGGCGACACCATCAGCGGACAGGTACGCCCTCCACACGAAGGCGAAAAATATTTCGCGCTCGTCAAGATTGAAGCCGTTAACTTCGAGTCTCCGGACGAAGCCCGCAACAAGATTCTCTTCGATAACCTGACGCCTCTCTATCCGCAGGAGCGGATCAAGCTCGAAACTGCTCGCGACAACGCCAGCGCCCGCGTCATGGATCTGCTCACCCCGCTCGGCAAGGGCCAGCGTGGACTGATCGTTTCTCCGCCGCGTGCCGGCAAGACGATGCTTCTGCAAAACGTTGCCAACTCGATCACTACAAATCATCCTGAAGTTGTTTTGATGGTTCTGCTGATCGACGAGCGCCCGGAAGAAGTCACCGACATGCAGCGCTCCGTCAAAGGAGAAGTGATCTCCTCCACCTTCGACGAACCCGCCGCCCGCCACGTGCAGGTCGCCGAGATGGTGATCGAAAAGGCGAAGAGACTAGTCGAACATAAGCGCGACGTCGTGATCCTGCTCGACTCGATCACCCGCTTGGCACGCGCCTACAACACCATCGTTCCGCCGAGCGGCAAAGTGCTCTCCGGCGGCGTCGACTCCAACGCCTTGCAGCGTCCGAAGCGCTTCTTCGGCTCTGCGCGCAACATCGAAGAAGGCGGCTCGCTGACCATCATCGCCACCGCCCTGATCGACACCGGTTCCCGCATGGACGACGTGATCTTTGAAGAATTCAAAGGTACGGGCAACAGCGAAATCATCCTCGAGCGCAAACTCGTCGACAAACGCGTGTTTCCCGCGATCGACATTCAACGCTCCGGCACGCGTAAAGAAGAGCTCCTGATCCCGAAGGAAGACCTCTCGAGAATCTGGGTTCTCCGCAAAGTCCTCAACCCGCTCTCGCCCGTGGAAGCCATGGAACTGCTGATCGACAAGCTCAGCAAAACTAAAGGCAACGCCGAATTCCTGGCAAATATGAGCGCGCTATAAAGGAGTCTAAGAAGGACTGCAAAGCCTGAGCCCAAGCTCAGGCTTTTTCTTTTTCCTCGGTGCTCTCTGTGGTGAGAGTCTTTGTTATTTAGATCAGAGAAGCTGTGCTCCCCGGCCTCCTGCTCGGGGACAGGAATCTGCGTCAGTCGCAGATACGACTGCATATCCATGGAGAGTATGAGTTCGGCAAACTGGAGCGGGTCGTGCCAAGGCAGAGCACGGCCGTCGATCGCTATCTGCTCCTGAATAATTGCCCGGCCAGCTTCGACCGTGGAGTCATATCCACGCGAGCACAGAGCTTGGATGAGCGACGTCTTTCCTGAGCCTGGGCCGCCGGTTATGACGTAGAAACGTTCTGAGTTGGCACTCACTCGACACTTCCTCCATCGTGATGATCGCGAGAATCGTTCGTAAACTGATGAAACAGCAGCGCTATAATCGCCATCAATTCTTTTTATGGTGCATGCGTGGGTGCGCCGAATCGAATACGCATATGGCAGACACCCCTTTGAGACGATACATTTTCGCAAGCGATTTCGACCAGACGCTCACCTTCAACGATTCCGGCTATGTGCTCGCTGAACTGGTCGGCATTCCGACCGAGGAGTTCGAGCGCAAGTCCAAGGGCATGGCCAAGATCAATCTGGTACAGCAAGGAGCCGAACTGGCTTATCTATTGCTGCACGATCCAGAGTTCAAGGCGAAGGTGCGCAAGGAACATCTGCATGAAGTGGGCAAGCGTATCCGACTGAAAAGCGACATTAAGCTTTTGTATGAACTTCTCGCCTCGGGCATTGACGGACACCAGTTTGACTTTTACGTGCTTTCGGCCGCTCCGGTCGAAATTGTTCAATCGGCGTTGGAAGATATTGTTCCGGTCGACCACATTTATGGAACGGAATTCCGCTACAAGCCTTCGGGTGAAATCGATACGATCCTGCGCGCCACAGCAGGTTACGGCAAAGTGGCGGTGCTCGATGATTTGCTGCTGCGGCAGGTTGCGGGGCCGGATCATGTTATCTACACGGGCGATGGCAGTTCTGATATCCACGTGATGCTGCATATTAATGCGCGCGACGGTCTGACGATCGCCGTTTCCGAGTCGCGCGATATTTCCCAGATTGCGAAACGGACCGTGCTCAGTACAAGCGCGCTGGCGGTGCTGGCTCCGATCCTCGAGGAGGTTGCCGGATGGGAGCGGTACCGGATTCGTAGCTTCTTCGAAGCGAACGGAATGCTGATCCAGGAGTGGGAGCGCGTGCGGACGGATTGGCTGACGGTGCGTCCTGCCGTGGAACCGACGACCGTTGAAAGCATCACGACGGCGCCGAAACTGGTGTCGGCAGAGTCGTAGGACATCATGCTACGCGACGAGAATCTGATCCCGCTGTCACGGCAGCATCAGCATGCGCTCGCGCTGTGCGTGCGCATCGAGCGAGCGTCGCCGATTCCCGAGCGGGACCTGGTCGCGTGGCAAGCGGAAATCGCACAACATTTTCGCGGCGAAATTCATATTCACTTCAACGCGGAAGAACAGTTCGTGTTTCCGGCGGCACGGGCGTTCCCGGAATTGAATCGGTTGGTGGAGGAGTTAATTTCGGAGCATGCGTGGCTGCGGGAACGATTCGCGAAAGCGGAGGCACAGGGCATGCCTGGTGGGGAGATAGCGGAGTTCGCGCAGGGGCTTTCGGCGCATGTACGAAAAGAAGAGCGTCAGTTGTTTGAGCGGTTGCAGGAGTTGATGACCGAGGAGGAACTCGCGTTGATGGGACACAAACTGGAAGACGCACTGAAAGAGGCGGCGCAGAGCTGCGTTCTGCCTGCTGAATCTGTGCGCAAACCTGAGGTGTAGAGGGCTTCTAGTAGTCCTGAATCAAATTTTTAAAGCGGTGCGTTTTGAAAGGGCGTGGCTTTTCAGCCGCGTCGCATTGGCGATTGAAAGGGACGGGCTTCAGCCCTGAGGTAACGACATATCCCTCCATGCTGCCACAAGTTCTTCAACGAACATCAGGCCCAGCATTAGACCGTCCGCACAGCGTGGATCTTGCGGAATGCCTGAGCTGCGTCGCGTCCCATGTAGCGGTCGAGCACAGCGGGATCGGTCTGGCGCAGATCCACCACCACCAGCCCGTCGAGAGCGTTGGAGAATTTGCGGTCGACATTAAAGCCCAGGAGTTTGCCACCGATCTTGGCATACTGCCGCAGCAGGATCGGCAAACCTTTGCCATCGGCCTCCACGTCGGTGATGGGTTCGGACAGCTCATCGAGGTCGCGCAAGGCGCGGCACATCGCGCGGCAATCCCAGCGATGCAACAGCCCGGGTCGGAATGGACGGCGCGGTTCGATCAAACCTGCCAGACTGTCGTCTTGCATGCGTGACTGGAAATATCGATAGATCATCTCGCGCGAGGCCTTGTTATAGTCGTTGCTGATACTTACAGCGCCGAAAAGAATGGGTATCTCGGGATGGGTCGCGATCAGGCGGGCAATTCCCTTCCACAACAAAAGCAGCGGAGCATATTGGCGCTGGTACTCGGGGCGCACAAAGGAACGTCCTAACTCGAGAGCGGGGCCGAGTTTCTGAAACAGCCGGCTATCGTAGCGGAAAAGGCTGCTGGTGTAGAGCCCGGCGATGCCGCGCTCGGCAACGATTTCCGCCGTGTTGCCTGCGCGATAAGCTCCCACCACTTCGCGCTTTGACTTGTTCCAGAGCAGGACATGCCCGTAATAATCGTCGAATGAATCGAGGTCGCGGCTTCGGCCTGTCCCCTCCCCCGCGCGGCGAAAGGTCAACTCGCGCAAACGCCCGACTTCGAGAAGAAGCTGGGGAATCTCCGCTGCCATTCCGAGATGCACGGAGAATTCCGCATTCTCGGCAAGGCAGCGGTCGCCGGACAATGTCTGGATTTCCTGGGCCAGCAGGTTTTCGCGAATCGGTTGTGCGATCGGTTCCTGAATGCTGGAGACCAGCTTGGAGCGTAACGCCATGGGCCAAGATGTCTCGGCTTTCCTCCGCCGGGCCAGCAAATAGGTACGCCAGCGGAGATACTCCATGCCTTCACGGTCGCTGCCCACCGCACTGAGCGCTTCGCACGGAACCGGGCTTCCCACGCGCACTTCCACGTTCTTGCCTTCCTGCTTCAGAAATTCCTGCATAAGAAAAGCCGTGCGCAGCTTGGGATGGATCATGCCCAACAGCTGGAATCCGACGCCATTGTGTCCGCAGAAATATACCGGTAGTGCCGTGGCACCAGTGCGGCGGATGAGGCGAACTGCCGTATCGCTCCACTCAGGATCGGCCAGGAGTGCGGCCGGCATGGGCCACTGCGGACCTCCGCCCGCCGGAAACATAGCGAGCATGCCCCCGTGCTCCAACCACGCCAGTGCCTCACGGATCGCCTTGCGGTTGGACTCGCCGGACCGATCGGTCTGGAAAGAATCGACGAAAATACAATTCTGCCGCAGCTCGGGAGCGTCTCCGAGCACGGAATTGGTGAGAACCTTCACATCGGGGCGAACGCCAGTGAGAAGAACAGTGAGGAGAGCCCCGTCGAGCATGCCGTTTGGATGATTGGCCACCACAACTACGGGCCCGGTCGCAGGAATGCGGGCGCGATCCGCAGGGTGGATCTGCAGATCGATCTTCATCTCAGCGAGCAGATTCTCCAGACGAAAACCTTGCGGCGAATGCTGGACGCGGCGATATAGATCTCTCACTTTGCCGACCGGAGTCCACTTTCCGGCCAGGCCGGGAAATTGCGCAACGCGGGAGAGCACCCTCGCTTGCGTCTCACCTTTCTGCAGCTGGTTTGATGGCATGGTATATCCATATTGAAAGCGTGTTTCGAAGGTATGAAGAGCAAGTTAAATTCTGATGAAATGAGAGAGGGAACCACGAAGGGCACGATGGAGAACGAAGAAAAGCCAACTTCAATGCATAGTTGCTGTAACAACAGATGATTCGAAACCAGAACAATCTTGTCAGGTTTCGAGGCGGTAACGCGTCTCGGCTAGCGCGTAGAGCCTGCGCCAAACGAGGCGATTGATGGTTACTACCGTGGCGGCCATCAGGATGGTGGCAGCGAGGAGCAGATCGAAGTTGCCGTTGTCGGTAGCCTGACTGATGGTGGCGCCCAGGCCGGTGGTGGTGTAGAGGTGGCCTTTGAAGTGGAAGTACTCGGCTACGATGCTCGCATTCCATGCGCCGCCCGATGCCGTCACCAAGCCAGTCACCAGGTAGGGGAAGATTCCCGGCAAGATCAGCTTTTTCCAGCGCTCGATCCCTTCGAGCCGGAAAACCGAGCAGCACTCCTTCAGGTCCGTCGGGATCGCGATTGCGCCTGCGATGACGTTAAACAGGATGTACCACTGCGTCCCTAATAATAGAAGAGCGATGGACCCTAAGCCAAGCCCGCCTCCGACCCGGATCAAAAGAAGAAGCACGACGGGAAAAAGCGCAGTCGCCGGCACGGAAGCTGCAATCTGGGCAAGCGGCTGGGCAATCCGCGCCAGGCGGGGATTGAAGCCGATCGCGACCCCAACCGGAATTGTCCACAGCGCACCCAGCAGAAGAGCGAGGTTCACGCGGAAGAAAGTTGCCAGCAAGCCAAGACCGGCTTCCTGCAGATCGGCCTTATGCAAACCGCTGAGCAGCATGGCAACGCGAACAACTGCGTAGCCTGTGCCCGCGAGCATCGTAACGGCCAGCGCGCGCGTGAGCCACACTTGCCACGAACTGGACTGCTTGGCTTCGTCCGTCCGGCGTTCTCGCGCAAAGAACAGCATGAGCTTTTCCCGCAGTGGCTGCACGGTACGATTGCGAATCCCCTGCAGTCCGGGGGAATGTCGGAACAGATTCAGCACCCAGGAGCGTGGAGCGTCGGTGCTCTCAACCTGCTCGACCTTGAATTTCTCGGCCCACGCGATGACCGGTCGCCAGACAAGTTGATCGAGCAGCACAATCACCGCAACCATGGTGGCGATGCCCCACAGAATCGAGCGGGTGTCGCCGGCGCTGGCCGCGGTCTGTAGATACGATCCCAGGCCGGGCAGGCGAAAGTCGCGCGATCCCAGCACGAACATTTCGCAGGCCATAAGAAAGAACCATCCACCGGCAACCGACATCATCGAATTCCACACCAGTCCGATAGCGGCAAATGGCAATTCCATTTCAACGAAACGCTGCCAGCCGGTGAAGTGATAAATCGTTGCCGCTTCGCGCATGTCCTTCGGAATGCTCTTGAGCGAGGCATAGAAGCTGAAGGCCATGTTCCAGACCTGCCCGGTGAAGATTAGAAGGATCGCACCAGCTTCGACTCCCAGCTGCCGGCCCGGGAAGAGCGCCACCATCGCCAGCATGACGCCCGGAAGAAAGCTGAGCACTGGGATCGACTGCAGCACATCGAGCAGAGGAATCATGAAGCGCTCAGCCTTGGGATTGTAGGCGGCAATATATCCGTAGACGAGCGTGAACGCGAGACTGAGGATGTAGGCAATCGTGATGCGAAGCAGAGAGTATCCCGCGTAGGCGGGCAACGCCCATGGGCTGCGCGATATTTCTACTTCGGGCGTGAACGGGCCGAACCAGGCCCGGCCAACCTCCAGCACACCGTAGAACAGAGCCATGGCAGCCGCGAACATCAGCAGGTCGGG
>DATEHP010000136.1:0-27132 GCA_035279505.1 Candidatus Sulfotelmatobacter sp.
GAATCCACCACTCGCACCACCACCTGTTGAAACGACTGTCCCGTGGAGATCTGCCCGGCGCCCGATACCTGTTGCAAGACCTGCTGCGCGAGTGGAACCGGATTGGCATAGAACACCGCGCACGGAAAATTTCCCGGAGCCACGCACGCGTTTACCTGCACCAGCACATTGAAATTCGTAACAGAGAGCGTCACGGTTGCGTAGCCGCTCGCATTCGTCACAGCACTGCCTGCGCTGAGGCTCCCAGTGCCGCTCGCAATCGTGAAATTCACCGGCACATTGCTTTGCGCGATTCCATTGCTCAGCACCCGCGCGTTGACCGGAATGCCCACACTAGCACCCTTCGAAACATAAATAGAGGGCGTCGAAACTCCAATATCAGAGGACGATTGCGTGGCGCTGAGCGTACCGCTGACCGACCTAGCCGGGGAATATACACCGGGAGCCAGAGTGGCAGTTACTATGGCAGTTCCCACAGCGCCCGCGGCAAGCCAGGTTGCTGCGTTCCCATTCTGATCGGTGATCACCGAGCACGCCAAAGCGCCGCTGCACGCCGAGAGTTGCACGCCATTCGTGCCACTCCACCCTACCGTCGCGCCGCTGACCGGAGTTACTCCGTCGCTGGCCAGCACACGCACGCTGACAGGATTCGCCGCTTGCACGCCCACCGGCGTCGGCGGATTCGCGCCATTTAGCAAGACGATGTTATCCGTGGCGGCGGCGCCATACGTCAGCGCGCCCGTCATCGTCGTCGATCCTCCGCCTATCGGATCGCTAACGCTGATGTTCTGCACTCCGTCGGCATGGCCCGGAACAGCGATCGTCAAAAATGTACCGGTGGCCGCCACCGGCGAAGCTGGGCTGCCTCCCGCAGTTACGCTGAGCGCCTGGCAAAACCCTGTGCCTTGCAGCGTAACCGCCCCGCCATGTACGCCGACCCGCGCTGGCCAAACCGAGTCTGCATAAAGCACGTGCGCATGATAACGATAGTCGGGCCTGCCGTCCCCGCGCACATCTGCAATACCAATCAGGAAGTTGCCCGGCGTAAGTATGCTCGCGTCGAGACGAGTCAGTCCGAACGGCACTTGATTGAACGACGCTGGAGTAAACGCCCCCGGCACGCTTCCCTCCGGATCCGATGCGTGCCACATCCCGATGACCGGCTGAGCCTTCAACTGGCTTGCCTGTCCAGCTTCATCTTGCGCCGTCACGGAAACCGATAGTGTTCGACCCGTCTGTGCGTGTAGCACAGCATAATCGACATCTGCATAACTCGACAGCGATCCCGTCCAATCGCCTCCTGAAGGCAGGGGTAACGGCGAGATCCACGACGAAGCAGCCTGACGCAGTGGCTGCGCGCTGCTCATCATCAGAATGTCCTGCTGCACATCGCTGCCGGGCGAAACGGTCACAGTGATGGGCTGCGCTGATCCCGAGGGCGAAACAGGCCCAGGAGAGTAGGGACCTACGCCTGCCGACCAATGAGGATCGATTCCTTCGACCGTTAACTGATACTGCGCACCAGAAGACGGCGGCTGCAGTCCCGCCAGGTCGAAGAAACCTTCCAGACTCGAGTCCGTCGATCCCCACTCGGCAAGCTCATCTCCAATCGAATCGTCGAAGCCGGTAATGGGATTGCCCCCATTCCCCCGGAACGAGAAGCCGGAGACCGATGACGCCGCGTACCTTCGCGACGGCAGTCGCGTCACCGGATCGATCCACCGCGCCACCACGTTCACGCCCTGCATCGGCTGTGTACGGTTCCCATGCGCGTCGGTGAAGTACACCGATCCATGAATGCGAGCGGTCGTGCCGGAGAAAATCTGTTTGCCTGGAAAGCTGGATTGATTCTGCGCGGTGACAGGATACAGGCGCGCCACCGCCGCCATATCGTCCATCGATAATTGATAAGGATTCGGATAGCAGAGCGTGATTGGCACGCAGCTCCACGCATCCGTGAAGTGCATCACGGGGAATCCCGCATAATCGTCGCTGCCTGGATAAGGTGATCCCGTCTGCACATTCAAGTTCAGCTGTGACCAGCCCAGCCCGAGCACGCTGCCAATCACGCGCACCAGGCGATATTCAACATCATTCAGTTGCGAAGCTTGCTGCGCGCACTGCCCGTTGATCACGATCAGCGCATGCTGGTACGCCGCCATAGATCCGTAGTTGTCGTTGCCTCCAAACACCGCATTGAAGAAGCACTGGCTCGAGCCGCCCGCTCCTGCACCGAGAAAGGCGTCTGTCACCGAACCGTCATAGTCATACACAATGCCAACCGGGGCGCCTGTTGCCGTTGATTGAATGTCGCTCGGCATCGAGATGGTGCCGTCTCCATTGACAATCACGTTAGCGCCGCTCACATCTTCCGCAAGCGAACCAGCATTCGTCGCCGTCAGCGCTGCAGTCGGCACCGAGGTCCACACGCTGAACGCCCCGGCAACGAAGCTCTTCGCCCCTGCATTCGCCAGGATCGGGCTCAGGTCTCCCTGATCCGTGTAATAGATGATCTGTCCCAGCCGCCACGTCAAAGGTTGTCCAGTCATGGTGGGATCGAAGTAGCTGCTGCCCGCAATGCACTTCGGTCCGCCGGCCCGCACAATCATCGCAAACGTAAGGATGATGCCCGCCGCCAAGGCCAGCCTGAGGAGGAATGCGCGAGCCGTAGATGCCACGTAGGTTTTCATGGTCACCTCCTTCATCGCGTCATTCCTCCTCACCGGCGTGCCTTACCGCCAAGGCGAAGTCGCCAAATCGTGCGCGCGACTTCCCACCAAGTACGGGATCTCTTCCAAACGCCGCCAGATGCCGCGCCGTAAGCAGCACCCAGCCCGAGTGGTCCACCGCAAAACGTCCCAGCGCTCCACCCACACAACTGGTCAGCCCCAACTTACTAGCTGGATATAGAAAGAGGACAACGCGCTCTCCCAGGCGATAACGCTGTCCCGACGCCCACAAGCCAATCCACTGCGTGATCGTGAGGTCCTGGCCCGGCGTAGCACCGCGCAGCGCATTCTCAACGCGAAACGTCACCGCCACGGTCTCGACCGACTGCCCCGCCGTCGCCGGTCGCCGCTCTATCTTCGTAACTGTCCCAGAGAAAATCGTTCCAGCCGCTCGAACAACTTGGGGGAGGCCGAACACTCTCGGAGGAGGAAGGGGCGTACGGAAGGGATGCACGATTCGCCCGGAGCGTATTTCACCCGATGGCGCATCGTACAAGAACCTCGGCGCCACGCGACCCGACGAATCCGCCTGCCCCGCGATGAACGCGGAACCTGAAATCACGAACCCTGCCCCGAGCAGACACCAACTTCTCCCAAACATTGGGGAGACCTCGACCCTGTAAATCTGCTCGGAGGGAACCGGGAAAACGTGTCAGAGTAATTCCACGCCAGCTGCAAAGGCTGTGACGGATGTCACAATCGCCTGTGAATTTCTAAAGATAGTTCCATTTTGGCAAACCTCGAGTAGAGCCGGCGTCCTGCCAGCTGTGCCGCGGGCATCGTGCCCGCGCAGCGCGAAAGCCGAGCCGAACTCTTGTCATCCCGAGCGAAGTCGAGGGACCTTGCGTCTCCTCCGATTCACCGCAGATGCCGGCTAGGCCAGTTTTACGGTTGGGGTCGATGGCCAGGCCGCCGCGCCAGTCAATGGCCGGTGGCCCACTCAAGCCCGGTTTTGGCTTGAGTGAGGCAGTTCAACGGCTGGACTGACAAAACCTGGGGACAGTCCCCATGTTTCTTAATCGTCATCACCTTCTTCGATGGTTACGCTCGCGGCCACGCCTGCATGATCTGATGGCCACAGTCCATCGGCAGTGCGGGTGCTCGGGTCCGCGCCGAATAAAGCGATGTTCTGCCCTTCAACGTTGCCGAGGGTCAGAATCACATCAATCCGCTGGTAGAGTTCGGAAACCGGATTATTATCCGACTCATTCTGGCAACACGTCAGTCCCGGAGCAGAGGGAAAGATTTCCGACCAAACGTCGTGGTAGCCGGATGTCATGAAATCGACGTAAGTCGGATCTTGCGGCATCGGAAAAGCCTGAGCGTTTGAGTCCATCGCCACAATCACTGGTAGCGCGGTGTTGGCAGGGCCGGCGCGCAGTTCAGCGCCCTGGGCTTCCCTGACTGGTGGAACGAACGATTCCAGATGGGTACCGATGAAGCGGAATGTGCTCTCGTGGAATTGTACGTCGACCGATGCCCAAGAACGCGTGATCGGAACCGTGCCAAAGGGAGTTGTAAATGGGACAGCAGCGACAAACTGCCCGGATTGAGCGTTACTCAAGCGAAATCCCCGAGGATTAAGGTCGGAGCGGGCGAGAATCACGTTGTGGTCAGTTACTGACGCGCACAGAAATGTGCCGGGCAGGATGAGCCCGGGGGTTGCCGGAAGTGTAATCTCGGGAACGTTCAACACGACCTGATAGTGTCCGCCTTGTGCCGCCAAGGCGGCCGTGAGTTCCGCGAGCATGTCATATTCCAGTGACATCGTCCCACAGGTTCCAGCAAGCGGATCAAATGTGCCCAGATACCACTGATCAACTTCCTGCAAGCTGACCAGAGTTGGGTGAGCGGCTAGAATCTGCGCCGCCACGGCCTGCATGCGTTCCGGAGGATTCGTTCCCTGTACTTGAGTGACGATATCTCCCACGCCCAACAGAAACTGGGTCGCGTTGGTAGCACTGAGAACTTGCAGGAAATCGGTTCCTTCGTTCACGTTGTAGGTCATGACCGTCAGATTCCCCTTCGCCTTCTGGCCCAGGACTGGGAGAGCAAGCGTAGCCGTGAGAACCACCAGGGAAACCGCGGTCCCTACAAACCTTCTTGAAACCCGCTTGGAAGTTGGAACGGACCCACCAGTGTTTTTCATGTGGCCTCCTAAAGGGTTGGAAAGACGACCGGAGTCACGAGGGGAATGGCGCATTATATCCGTCTAGTAGCCGTGCGCCTTGAATTCCGCTGCAAACACTACAACGACTATCGCCACACCTACACCTATGATGATACCGATCTTTGCGCCTTTGGATAGGCCCGCCCCTTGGACTCTGTCCGCATCGGCGTAGGCGATTTTTGTCGCCTGTCCTGTGATCTTGTCGGTTACCTCGAAAGATTCATCTTCGATCTTGCTAATGTAGCCTTTCACCTGCCCTTTATTTCGCAGCCTCACCTTAACCCTCGATTTTTCCCCAATGCCGCGTTTTTGCACTTCCGCTTTAAGCCTGGTAGCCTGCGCTCCTTCCGCTGTTTGCGTCGATTGGGAGTCAGCTACACCGCTAAATACCAGCACACCAGCCAAAACGAGGCTCAAATGTCTCATGGACTCGGTTGTCCTTTGAAATGTCTCTTCCCGCTAAGCGGGATTACTGCGCTGCGCCATCCCGCCCTCAACCCGGATCTCTCACCGCAAACCTGGGTACAACCCCTACAGAGGGCACCAGAAAAACGTCTCCTTTGTCGCGTTTGTGGTCCTGAAAGAAATAAAGCCACGCCCCATACCGCGGCGATGGTGGAATAGTACTTAGGAGTCTGATATAAACAACTGGCCTAAAAGGCCAGTAAATACGACGTCTCCCTCAGAATCGGGTTAGTCCGATGACCATTCGCTGGCGCTCCATGCGACCCAAAGACGTGGCGGGCGCCATCGCAATTTTGGCGAATCATCCGGTGGTTAGGCTGCGCTACGAGAATTCCTTCGATCAGCTACACTCGGCTTGGCTGCGACTGCTCGGGTGCGAGGCATTTTCCGCCATAGTTTTTGAAGAATTCGAAGGGCATACTCCTCGCCTGCTGGCCACGGCGGCGAGCGTCTTCACCACGCATCAGTTCATTCGAGAGCTGAAAGTTCCTCCTTTTTTCTGGATAGGTCCCGAATTATCCAGGCGGGTTGCGCGCGGCCAGTCTCCTTCGCTCTCCGACAGGGAAGTCGCGACAGAAAATGCCGACGGCGGACTGAACCTTGTCTTGTGGCATCTTGGCATCGACACCAAAGAGACCCTGCGCAATGAAGTTCGCGCGCAAGTTTCGGCGGCATTCTTCGAAATGCATCGCGGATTCCGTTTGAAGGAATTGGTTGGCCTGCAATCTACTTCCGTGGAGGAGCCCGGCTGGACGTTGGATGGCGGTGCATTTTTCCTTAGCCCTTCCAGCGGATCCTATCGAAATACGATTGACGTTTCTCCCGATAAAGTTCTCGCTACCCCTCACGTATTTGGTCTGACCCGTGAACTGGCTGTCAGCCGGATGAGTTGGCTCAGTTCTCTTTTCCACTGCGACGCGCCGAAAATGGGTTTCTCTCGAAGCGAACAAAGACTTCTGTTGGCTGCATTGCGAGGGGGGATTGACGAAGAGTTATCCGATGAACTCGTCATTTCTCTGTCGGCAGTGAAGAAGGTTTGGTCTTCCGTTTACGATCGCGTCGCGAACCAGCTGCCTGACTCTATTCTTACCGTCGAAACAGAAGAAGGCCGCGGAAACGGCGACCGTGGGAAACAGAAGAAACAACGCCTGCTCGCCTATCTACGCGGGCATCCCGAAGAGCTTCGTCCTTACTCGCGAAAAACTCGCGATCAGTCTCCTGCCGCATCCACGCTGGTCCCCACTGTGAAGCTAGCATAAGTCATGGTGGCCGCGCCTGCCCGTCCCGTTCAAATACGGGGACAGACGGGACGAACCCCAATTGCTTTCTCCCAATCTGGGAATGACGCACCGAAAATCATCTCTCTGGTTCCTGGCCTATGCAGCCGAATTCTCCGGGGCGCGGGTTCCTATATCTGATGTCTCTGTTGCCAAGGGGATCGATACGGTTATGAGCACACCGTTCCCACTAGACTGAATTTCAAACGTCCCACCTAAATCGTTGACACGCTCCCGCATACCACTCAGGCCCACACCGAAGCGCTCTCCATTCGCTTGAGATCCTTGGATCAACTCAGCAGGCAATCCTCGTCCGAAATCTCTTACTGTGAGCACAGCTTGATGGCTGTCAATTTCTAGGTGGACTTCAACTGAAGGGCTGCCGGAGTGACGATGAACATTAGTGAGGCTCTCTTGCAAAATGCGGAACAAAGCAATTCGTGCCAATTCTGGTAGCCGATCAACTCCCTCTGGTAACTCCAGTTCCACTATGATTCCACTTCTTTTCGCAAATTCATCAGTGTACCAGCGGGCAGCAGACGTGAATCCAACCTCGTCCAACAGGGGAGGATGTAGGAGGCACGACAGGGTACGAGTTTCCGATATGCTTTGCTCGACGGATTCCAACGTGGCCGACAATACTTCGTCTTTGTTGGGAGCATCTGAACCTTTAAGCAATTCCAAGTTCATCTTAATGCTCGTCAGATACTGTCCGAGACTGTCGTGAAGGTTACGCGCAATTCTTCGGCGCTCCTCGTCCTGTGAACGCATTAACTTGACGGTTAGATGGCGCAGTGAAGTGGTACGCTTTTGCACTACGGATTCAAGCTCTTCGTTCGCCAGTCGTAAACGAATTTCATTCTCATGTAAGGCTTTCTCAACCTGTAAGCGGTCGGCTACGCTCTGGTGCAGTGTTTCCTCAGCCTCTCTGCGCTCGGTGATGTCGTAGAAGCAGTTGATTGCTCCTATGACTTCTCCTCGGTCGTCTTTTAGTGGAGCAATATTCACGATGACAATAATCCGAGAGCCATCGGGGCGCTCAATATGGACTTCCCCATCGTGTATGCCCGGAACCTTGCCAGTGAGGACATCGCCCATTGGACACTGCTCATGTGGCATATAACTACCGTCCGGGCGGTACATCCTGAACGAGCCGCAGAACCGTTCGTCTGTATCCCCCTCTTGCGGTGTGCGGCCCCACAGTTCCGCTGCTCGGCTGTTGTAATCCCGGATCACACCGGAGGCATCACAAGAATAAACGGCGACCGGAGCCAGATCGAACAAGGTTCGATAGCGGTCTTCGCTTTCTGCTCGGATTTGCTCGATAATTTCCGAGGGACGGTCAGGAGTCGCAAAAAAGTTGCGAGACGGCACGGCGAACCTCCGCTCCAAAGGCTGAATGTTGAAACGATCAGGATACGAGTTCAGCAACCCAGTCTAACCCAGCATCTCGGCAGGTTCCCTAGAGGGTTCACTGTATTAGAGTGAATGGACACTCGGCATAGGCTTCTGCTTTCTGGAAGGCTCGTCGCTCCAATTGCTCAGCAAAGCCATCACTGGACGAACCGGGCCAACTCCGATGCGGCGAACAGGAAGTCCAATCGTTTCCCACCGCAGTCGAGGGCATGAGGGTAAACCTTCCGTCAAGCGGCTAAGAGGGGAAAACTTCAGATGGGCTGCCCTAGGACCGGAAATCTGAATGAGGAGAGGTACAGGCCCTCAAACAAAGGCTATCAGACAGACGAGAGGATTATTCGTGAAGCACCACATTGAGTAGGGAACTGTGAACCTCAAGTCCACCGTTGTAGTCAATGAAACCCAGCTTTCTGAATTTGTTCATGAAGGCGTTGACCCTCGGACGGGTTGTGCCGACCATCTCGGCAAGCGTTTCCTGACTGACCTTGGGAATTTCGGTTTTCTCCCTGATCCCGTCTTTCCCGAACCCAGCGAATATGAGAAGAATGCGGGCGAGGCGCCTCTCGCTGGAATTGAAGATATGGTCGATCAAGTCTTCCTGATAGCGGATATTCCTCGACAACAGATGCTCTACGAACAAGTCTGAAAATGTGTGTTGTGCATGAAGCACCTTCAACATTGCATTCTTTTCGATACGCATGAGGTCACAATCGGTCAAGGCGACCACAGTCGCTAGACGGAGACGATGTCTGGCGAGACTATCTTCGCCGAAGAAATCGCCCTCACTCAGGACAGCGATGGTTGCTTCCTTTCCGGCCGCTGAGACGACCGTCAGCTTGACCTTTCCCGATTGAATGTAGAAAACCGCATCACAGGAATCGCCTTGAGCAAAGACGCTGTGCCCCTTCCGGTAAGGCACAATTTTTCTGCCTCGCCCAATTTGAGCGAGGAACAGCTTTGGATCGAACACCGATTTCTTCTGTGCGCGGGAAGTCATTGATAGCTGATCCCTGACCGGAGCATTTTATGACTGGCGCAGATTGGCTTTCGGTTGGCTACCCAACGGAGGAATGATTCGTTTTTAGCCCAAGCTCCGCATTGAATCGGCTGAACATTCCATAACACTCGCACGATTGCGCTTCCAGCTTGCGCCTATCGGTTATGGTTATCACTCCCCTGCCCCGCTGAAGGATGCCTTTTCGCTCAAAATCTGCGATGGCAAGACTTACCGTCGCCCGGTCAGTACCAGCCATTTTGGAGAGGAAATCGTGGGTAGTTTGGATGGTGTCTGAGGGGAGCCTATGATGGCTCAGGAGCAACCCACGAGCCAGGCGTTGCGTCAGGCTGTGAAGTCGATTGCAGGCCGTGTTCTGTGCTTGCTCAACCGAACGTATCGCAAGGCGTCGCAGAAGCATTCTGGTAAGCTGAGGCATCGCAGGCAAGAGCCGCTTCATAACGTGGCCCTAACCTTGAATCCAGCCGCCGGTGCCTGAACGATCACGCTGTACGTCAACTCACTAAGTCCGGCAGCGAGGGCTAGCCCTATCATGTCCTCGCATCCCGTAATGCCAACTTCGGCGCTGCGGCCGTCCTGCGTCTCAATAATCATCGAGGCCACGCCCTTGTTTAGGAAGTGAACGTCATTGATAGGACTGCCCCCTCGTTGCAAGTACTCGGCCAGTGAAAATCTCTTGAATTCGAGATGAGGTTCCAATTTAGAGAACTCTCGTTGCGGCATCTGTTCTAAGACGGCGTTTTGAACTGGATTCCCGGTTGCGCTTCGACATCAGCCCTGTTCTTGCGGGCGGATTCTGAGACTTGCTTGCGCTCCATGTAGCTTTGATGCAAAACCATTCCGAAGGGTCGGTTCACTTAAATGGCAGGCAAAAGAGCCGAAGCGCATTTGCGCTTCTGAGCCCCGGCACGATATTCGTCTAACTCCCAAGTCCGAGTCGAATCGACCGTCCCGCAAACTCCCTGCGCATGAACATGATGGCTGACGCATGCATATTGGGAATTCGTCCCGGAAGCAGGCAAGACGTTCACGGACTTGGGAACTGGAACGTGCCACTGAACTCTCACTGCCCAATAACGGGGCCAGACGGGACGAACCCCAATTGCTCTCTGCCACCTCCGTTACCTGATCCATCAAAATGGTTCGTTCCGTCTGTCCGGTTTTCGTCCAGGATGCTTTTCCACAGCGAGACCGGGATTTCTTGTGACGAACAACCTTGACTGAGCCTGCAGAAGGTTCACAATGGCGTCGTGCCCATTTGCACCGCAAATGATCGGACAGAGGCAGCCCAGACTGGCTCAGCAACCCGAGCCTGCTAAGTCCTTATCCTGGAAGATTTTGCGTGTAAGTCCTTCTTTGGCAAGATTTTGCAGACATTGATGGCGATTAGAATCTCGCAAGTCGTCTATATTCAATATTTTGCGGGTTCTCGATTCGCAAAAAAACATTTTCTGTCTCGCCACGGCAGAAACGAAGAAATCACGGGTAAGTCATTATTTAAGAATATTTTGCAAGTAAGCCTTTATTCTGGAAGATTTTGCGAGGAAAAAGAGAGGTCAGAATCCCCTAAGTGCCACGAATCCAGGATTTTGCAGATTGTGATTTGAAATATTTCGCCCACATTGATTGTGCCGTTTGCCGTTATCTCTTCCGGATGGGACAATACAGGTCTATGCATAAACCGCTCACCACTCTGGCGATTCCACTGTTGGCGGCCATGCTGCTCGGACACGCTCCCGCGCAGAATGCACCGGCCTCCACCCCTCCATCCAAACCCGCTTCCACCCAGTCGGCACCCAAGGCTCCGGCCGCCAAGAAGCCTGCCACCGCAGCCAAACCCGCAACCGCCGCGGCTCCGCTGACCACGCAGAAACAGAAGAACAGCTACGCGCTCGGCATGAGCATCGGACTCGGCCTGAAGAAGCAGGGCGTCGCTGACTCGATCGATTCCGCCCTCGCCGTCCGCGGAATGCGCGAGGCCCTCGCCGGCGGCAAGACTGCCATGACCGAAGATGAAATGAAGGCCGCGCTCCAGCAATTGCGTACCCAATTCCAGGCCACTCAGGAAGCCAAGGCCCACGAAGCCGGATCCTCCAACCGCAAAGAAGGCGACTCATTCCTCGCCGCCAACAAGGCGAAGGACGGCGTCAAAGTTCTGCCCGACGGCCTGCAATACAGAGTTCTGACCGAAGGCAACGGCCCGAAGCCGTCAGCGAGCGACACGGTCACTGTGAAATATCGCGGAACGCTGATCGACGGCAAAGAATTCGATAGCTCCGAGAAGCATGGTGGAACCGCCACATTCCCCGTCGGCGGCGTGATCAAGGGCTGGACCGAAGCGTTGCAGTTGATGCCCGTGGGATCGAAATGGCAACTTTTCATCCCCGCTGATCTCGCCTACGGCGATCGCGGAGCAGGCGGAGACATTGGCCCCGGAGCCACGCTGATCTTCGAAGTCGAACTGGTCTCGATCGGCGAGCAGAAGAAGCCCGAAGCGCAGAAGTAAGAAAGCAGAAGTGAAGTCACCTCCACTTCACTCCTGCGATTTTGGCAGACATGATTTTGGCAAACATGGAAGAGCCGCCCGCAGTTTCGGGCGGCTTTTGTGTTTCTCGAAAACGGCATGGCGAGAGCCCTACAACGCGTCGCGAAGATGCTCCTCTGCCGAGAGATGCGCTCCTGCCAGCAGCAGAAGTCCCGAGAGAAATGCCCAGAACATCATTGTCACCGACAGCGCGAACGGTCCGTAGACTTCCTGAAAATTCAGCCAGGGCAGCGCGAGGATGTACGCGTATTTCAACGCCTCCGAGAGCAGTCCCATGATGATCGCCACTGGCAGCACGGTGCGAGGTGGAACTTTTCCATTCGGGAGCACCCAGTAGATCAGGAAAAAGATGGCGATGCTCGCTGCGATCGCAAATACTTTCATCACCAGAAATCCCACCACCCGCACGAACCCGGTTCCGTACCCATGCAGAATGAATTCCAGGGAAGCGACCGGCACCGCTGTCATTGCGATCGAGAGCAGCGCCAGAGCTCCGCACGCGAACGCCAGGCCGAAGGAAACCACCTGATTCCCCAGGTAGGATCGATTGTTCTCGAATCGCCAGATGCGATTCAGCGCAACCTCAAGAGGCAGAAACACTCCCGACGACGTAACCAGCAAAATCACCAGCGACAAGGCTTGTACCCGCTGTCTCGAATTGACCATCGAGTTGAGATTGCGAATCACAAAATCCTGCCCGGCCGGGAGGAAGTCGCGCAGCAGTTGCACGACGACGTCATACATAACGCGCGAATGAAACACGCGACGGATGAGGGTCATCATCAGCATGACGAACGGAAAGAACGAAAGGATCGAATTGGCCGCGACCGAGAAAGCGAAGGTGTGAACATCGGTCCGCATCAGGTACGTGATGGTCGAAATCACCATCGAGCGGGAACCCGGCTGACGCCGCGCCGCAGCCCTGACCGGCACATGTTCTGCGCGGACGGACACGGTCGGCTTGGGAGGCTGGGCCACGGGGAAAAGCAAATCGTACCAGAATGAACAAGGAATTCTGCCACGAAGCGGAACGGAAGTTCTCTAGGTCGGTTACCGAGCTATTTCTTAATCTGCGTTAAAGTTATGGGGAAATGACCTACAGTCATATTCCGATTATTTCCTAATTTTTCTTGCGAAACGTTTCAATACTGCTTATTATCTTGTGCTCAACACCGGGGATTGGTCCGGTGGTGAGACCAGTGAGTTGGTTGACGTTTGTTAGGTGTGGTGGAAACGCGCCAAATTGTCGGACTCCCGAGTTCCCGCGGTAGCTGCTCACTACCGTTCGGGCGCTGAGGAGTCTTTTCCTTTTTGGAAGTAATTCCCTCTGCACGTCGTAGACGCAACCGAAAATTCTACCGGTTCTCTGAGGGGGGCTTCGGTCGATCGAGGCGCGATCCGAGAAACGGAGAATCATTCTTCGCGATTGGTGAAAGGAGTTTTTTCCGTGAGAGAGAAAGGAACAGTGAAGTGGTTCAACGGGGCGAAGGGATATGGATTCATCCAGCGCTCTACGGGTGAGGACGTGTTCGTACACTTCTCCGCCATCCAGGAGAACGGGTATCGCACTCTGAACGAGGGCGAGACCGTAGAGTTTGACCTGCTCAAGGGCCCCAAGGGCTTTCAAGCGGCAAACGTAGTTCGCGCATAAACCTGCGAACCAATTGAGAGCCCTCCCGGAACCCAGCGGGAGGGTTTTTTATTTGGCGTGTATTTTAACCCTCCTCTGCGGAGGAAACCGCACTCGGCCGCATGGCTCACAACCTTTGCAAAGGGTCTCGCGCCGGGCATCCGGAGAAGGGGTACGCGCACTCAATAATTCTTCTCTAAATATTCCGGATCTGACCAATTCGAAATGTTACATCGTCAGTCTCAATGCGCAACAACATTTGGGTTGCTGCCAATTGGTTGCGGAAGTCAAGAGCGGCCGACGTGCTCGGGTCGCCGATGATTTGCAGGTTCTTTTCGCAGCTTGGCGCTGGGAACGGTAAATCGCAAGATGATTCCCATCAAGTACTTCACTACGGGGATCAGCAGGCACAGCACGAGGATCAGCCACGGCAGAATCGGAGCCATCAGCGCCGCTCCTCTCCCGCTACACGCCTTCCGCTCGAGACACGGGCGTGTCTCTCAGATTGAGCACTTATTTGTCTCGTTTTCCGAGGATGAACAGTCGGCGCTCTCGCCCGGAAAAACGCAAGATATCGCAGAAGTGGCAGCGCTGTGTGACGGCTCTCCCGGAACCCAGCGGCAGGGTTTTTTATTTGGGGTTCGGAACGGAAGCTGGAAGTCCCATGTGTTCCCGCAGTAGCTGCCATTGTTCGATCACGTGCTGATCGTGGGAAAGATCGGCAGCCTTGTGAAGAGATTCTTCGGCTTGAGGATATTTGTTAAGTTGAACCAGGCACTCCCCCAGACCCGCCCAAGCATACCAATCTTCGGGGTATTCGCGATTCACCTGCTCAAAGACAGGAACGGCATTATCGCACTGGCCTTGGTCGGCAAGGCGAAGAGCTTGCTGCACGTGAGCGTCTGCGAGTTTGCGGGCAACGGGGACATTGTGGGGCGCCAGTTCGTGGGCCCGGGTAAAGACCGACAGATCATCGCTCCACTGTTTCTCTTGCGAGAGGGTCAAGGCGCCAAACGCAACCGCCAAAACGGCGGCTGTAAGTAGCAATGGGACACGCCACCTGCCGCTCAGATGCCAGAGTGTTGCGGCGAGCAACATTAACCCGGCAAGCGGCAAGTAAGTGTACCGACCATGAAGAAAATCTCCGGGGTTGAGAGCCGGAAGATCGAGCGCTGGGAGAATTGGGAGGATGAGCAGAAGGGTGCCGATGATCAGAGCATTGTCGTTGCCCGCGCGTTGTGAATCAATACCGCTGTGTTGGGCTCTGCTTCGGGCCCAGAAAAGCATTCCGCCAAGCGCCGCAGAAACGAAGAGCACGCCCAATGCCGGCACCAGAACGGAGTGTATAGAGAACGTGTCCACCAGCGTTGGATCGGCGAAGGCCCGAGAGCGGGTCGGCCATAACAGAACCCTTACGTAGAACCACAGAGTCGCCGGCCACGAGAGAAGAACCGTGCCGAGAGGCAAGTCTTGCGTACGGGAACTGAACCTTCCGAGGGCATTCAGCCGCAGGAGCAGGTAGAATCCTGTTCCGAGCAGAAAGGGCAGAGTCTGGCGAATTGCACCAGAGAAGCGGTGGCGGAAATCTAAATCGGACGCTTCACCCTGACGTCTTGCCTTTCCCGATGTTGCAGGCTGGCCTCGATCGGCCGACCAGGCGACGGCAAAGATGATAGCGGGCGTGATGATCGCCGTCTCCTTTGCCAGGAGCGCCATGAGGCAAGCGCCTGCCGATGCAATCAACCAGATGGGTGAGGCGGAGCTCTTTTTTGCAGTTCTTTTTCTGGAGCTTCTTTCGGGTGCAGCCGCGGTTTTCCTGGAATCCTCAACGTAGTGGAGGAATAGCAGAAGAGAACCCAGTATGCCGATGGACATCAGGGGATCAGGCACAGTAACCCAAGCCACCGATTCGGTCTGGGCCGGGTGCAAGGCGAAAAGAGTGGAGGCCAATAACGCGGCCGCGCGGTCGCGCAGTAACTTCCAGACAAGTAAGCCGAGTAGTGCCGCGACCGCTAGATGTTTTGCAATGCTGAGAAAGTGCCAACCCCATGGCGATAACCCACAGACGATAAAGTTGATTCTCATCCAGAGGACAAAAAGTGGACGGTAAAAACTGGGAAGCCCCCCAGTGAACTGCGCCCAAACGTAGTTGGCAAAATAGTCCCAGCCATAGCCGGAAGACTGGATCCGCGGGTCAGCAGTGAAGCGGTGATCGTCGAGGATGAACTGAAAACCCAAACTTGGAAGATAAACCCCGAAGACGACAGCCGCAGCGACCAAAGCTGCGAGGAAAAGTCCGCGAGGCGAAAGCAATTGCAGACTGCCAGCGGGCCGCTCAGCGGGAGTGGCCTTGGTCGGCTGAATCGAGGTGGGTTTCATGCTGCCAGTTGGAAGAGAATTGTCTCACAGCAGGACCTGCCGCAACCTTCTCGGTGTTAAAAGCCATTTAGTGGGAGCGCGTCATTTCTTTGAAGCACTCGTAATGAATATTCGTGACGTCGGGAGGCTCGCGACCCCTCGCGCGGGGTTCGATCAAGGCGAACCAAAGTAACGCCGTTTGTGATCGGGATCACCGTTTTGGCACGGGTTCCAAATTGGAATAGAGGGCGGGGGGATTCCCGGTTATGCGACTCGGACGGATTGGGCTTCCTTTGTTTCTGATTACCGGGGCGCTTTGTCTTCCACTATTCGCAGTACCATTCTCCATGTTTCCCAAGGCTGACCACTGGTTTCACCGGACGGGCGCTTTGAGGTGCGTGATGGCGGCCGGAAGGGCTCCGCGGGCGAGTTCGTCGGTACCTTTCATTCGCTCTGGCTGACCGAGGTGGCGTCAGGGCGTTCCCGCAAGCTCCGTGACTACGTGGGGCTTGCGGCCGTCGCGTGGTCGAGCAACGACTTCCTGGTGGTCACGCAGTATCTAGGAAAGAAGACTTCACGGGCGCTGGTTTTCGCGGTGGCGGCGTCGCAGGAACCGGTCCTCCTCGATACTCCCACATTAATCCGAACGGTACCTGCGGAACTGCGCCCGACCTTGCGGGAAAACGATCATACGTTCGTGGAAGCCTCGCGACTGGAAGGAGATATCTTCTATTTCCAGGTGTGGGGCTACGGTTCGCACGACCGCAGTGGTTTTCACTGGAATTGCGAATATGGCTTGGAGGACGGCAAGGTATCCTGCGCGGCGCGTGTGCAGGAGTCAGTTCCTAACACTCGATGAAGCAGAACTCAGCGAATTTCCAGAGAGATCAGATCTCCGCCGCCTCCGCTGGATTTGTAATTGGCGGTAATCGGACGATCACGCCATTCACAAGAAAAATCGTCGGCGCCGATGAGAAGCAGCGACTTGTAGTCTGTGGTGCGGAGCTTCAGCGTTCCTTGCTCGGAGTGGACGGTGAGAATCGCGATCGGAGCGTTCGAGCAGTCGACGGAAACCAGGTGGCCTCTCACAAATTTCGTAGACCGTCGGTCATCGGGACTTCCTGAAGCCGGCATATTTTCGCCCGCTTCGCGCTTGGCGGCGTCCTGTTCGAGCACATCAAAAGGCGACTTCTGAGCCTCGTACTTCGGTTGGTTCGCCCCGGTTGAACTGGCGGCGATACCGTACTTCCGTTGGTTGCCCGCCTGGCTTAACAGTTCTCGCGCTTGCGCTGCGATCTGCGGGTTGGGGCTGGATTTCAGGCGGTCGAGCAGGGAACCGGCCGCATCCCATTTCTTGCTGGAAACGTAAATCTCGGCCAGATGGAAGACATACTGTTCGTCCCGCGGGCTGAGATTCATGGCTGCGCGCTCGGCCTGGAGGGCGGCAGTGGAACTACCGCCGGAGTTGCGCGCGAGGGCAAGAAGGTCGTAGGCGTCCGCCATTTCCGGATTCCATTCCAGAACAGCCTTCAGATCGAGCATCATGTTGGCGAGTCCCATCATGTCGGCGTGTTTCGCCTGCGCCATGCGGTATTTCCCAACCGAGAGGTAATATCGCAGCCACATGTCGCGAGGGTTGAGGGAACCGGCATCGCTGATTTCGTTAAAAGCCTCGTCAAATTCGTTGTGTTCGATATGGTCCCAGGCGAGGAAGCGATGGGCCATGGCATTTCCAATCGCGTAGCTGGGTAGTTGCTCGGCATCTTCTCCTGTCTTCTTGGCGGGCTTGGATTCTGCTTTCTTGTCGGCCTCCGTCTGTGTTGTGGCGAGGTCTTGCAGCGTTTTCAGGCCAAATTCGCGGCGCTCGGGAATTCGGAGTTGGACCGCGGCGTAGAGGGCTCGCGCATCTGGTTCGGGAAAAGGCTTGGACGTGATCGCAGAATCCTCGGGACCAACGGGAACAGGGAAGTGGTCGGTCTGGCCGGATCTTGCCACTGGGGATGACTGTTCAGGGTCGATGGTCGTCTTACGGGCATCGTCGACCGCCGCCTGAAGTCCACTCTGTGCGTGGAAGTACTCCTTTACCGCTTTTTCTAGCTCCGCGGAACTCAGGCCGTAGGCCTGCCGGATGGCATCCTCCACCGGCACACGCTGGTTCAGGACGAGACCGAAATAAGCTCCAGTCTCCGGCAGCTTGTGCTCATGGATCAGGTAATGCATCACCATCCAGGATTCGGCGTAATAGAGCGTGTGTCGCGTGCCTTCGTTGCGGGAGGGATCGTGCTTCACGGTGAACAGGTCAGGAAGGGAGAGCCAGACCTGCGCGGCGAGCAATTCGGTCAGCGATTTTGCAGGATGAGAGTCGCGCTGGTTCCCAATAAGGTCTTCTTTGAGCGAGGACTGCAGCTCGGGGTCACCGCCAATCTCGACTTCTCTGTTATCCACCCGGATCGAACTGAAATACTCAGCGAGACCCTCATCGAACCATCCTTGAGCGGGCGGATAGTTGAAGTTCAGCAAGCGGATAGCGAAGTCGTGCGCTACGGCCCGCCAGGGTTCTTCCTCAAACACGTTCAGGGCGATGAAATCCTGATCTTTCCCTGCCAGCAGGAATCCGGGAGTGTCGATGGGTTGTCCCTGGCGCAAGGGAGCGAGCTGGTAGTACGACCTGTCGTTCTTGAAGGCGAGAATCGTGAGCGGGCTAGACTCGTGCAGGCGATCTCTGGTTAAGAGATTGGCGAAGACGGCACGCATTTGCTCGAAGCGGAGGGCGACCTCGCGGCCTTTCTTCTCGCCGGCGTCGGTGATCACGGTGAAATGCGTCGAGTGAATTTCGAGCCAGGCAGGCTCTGCAGCGAAGGTGAAAGGGACACAATAGATCAGGGCAAGCAGGCTTACGCAGAGCGGGATAGGCGAAAGTCGAGACATGGCCGCCGGGCGGAGGGCTTTAAGGAAATGCTATCACGGGCCTCTTGTGAACGCTCTGCGGAGGTTCGCTTGCAAAAGAAAAGGCCCCGGGATGCGGGGCCTGATACTCTCAGTGCCTTACAAGGCACGCTTGCCAAGCAACCTCAGATTACGGCGGCATGGTGTTGGGGTCAATGGTCCTAAAGTACCATTCGCCAGCACGAGTTGGACGGTCGTGCGGAGGACAGAGGAATCGAACCCCTCTGGCTGCTTCCAGCCGTCCAACGCTTCGCAGGCGTGCCCAGTACCCACACTGGGAGTGTCCTGCGAAGCGTCGCCTGCCAACGTGGGATTCTATGAGCGATGAATCGTGAGAGTTTGTGACTGTGAGCACAACCAATCAGATTATTTCCTGATACGGTTCCAGAACAGGAAGTGGCAGCACGCCTATATAATTTCTTCTTCCTGTGTAAAGTCATGCAGAGTCGTTCTCGTATTCTGTACTCATTCATCTTCTTGATGTGTATTCCGGTTGCGATTGCTCTGCCGAGCAATGCATGGAGTGGGCATCTCAGTGACAGCGCCGGCAAGGCAGTGAGCGGCGCGGTCGTGAGACTTCATTCAGCTGCTGCGGGCCATGACTACAAGGCGACGACGAGAGTAGACGGCGCATTTGCTTTTACCGATCTTCCCTCTGATCGTTACGAGCTTTCCGTCAGCACCGCGGACAAGCAATGGAAAGCGGAATCGCCTCTACTCCTTGAGAAGGTGAACGCGGCCACCGCATCTCTGCAGCTCACGGCATCAGGTCAGGTGCAGGTGTTGGCCGAGGCGGCCGCGAGCGGACAAGGTGCGACGCAGGCCAGTGGTGGCGAACACCTCTCCAGTTCGGAAGTTTCGAGCCTGCCGCTCAACGCGCGGGATTTCAGCAAGCTATTGCTGCTGGCCGCCGGAACGATGACCGACACAAACGGCGCGGCCAACTTCACCCAGCAGTTTGCGGTGAACGGGCAGCGGGGAAGCGCCACCGTGTTCGCCACGGACGGATTCGATACGACCGATCCGGAGATGGGCGGCGCGACGTTTTCGAATTTCAACGTGGATGCGATCCAAGAGGTGCAGGCCGATTCCGGCGTCATGCAGGCTGAGGTGGGGCACGGCGCCGCGAGCTATACGAATGTGGTGACCAAGTCGGGTGTCAATCAAATTCACGGGAGCATGTTCGAGTTCCTGCGAAACGCGTCGCTGGATGCTCGCAATTACTTTGACTATAAGGATCCGACTGGCAAGAGGCGAATTCCTCCATTTGTAAGAAATGAGTTCGGATTTACCAATGGTGGCCCAGTGGTGCTGCCGGGGATCTACGATGGGCGCAATCGTACGTTTTACTTTGGCGAATACCAAGGTTTCCGGCAGGTGCTGGGGACCACGCAGGTGATTCCTGTGCCGACTGCGGACGAGCGCCAGGGGATTGATACGACGGCCTATCCCAAGACCGCCACCGATCCGGGCGATACGTTGTTCGTCAACGTTGATCCGAGGATTGTGGCGGTACTCAACGGGTATCCATTGCCCAATGAACCGAATGGGCCGCTGGGTGAGCGGACGTACGCCGCATCCTCGAAGGTGGTCACCCGCACGGATCAATTTTCGATACGCATTGACCACAAGATCTCGGAGAAGGCATCGCTGGTGACTCGGTTCAGCCTGAATCAGGTGACCGGGCCATTGACCAATCCCGACCAGACCGCAATCAATCCGGATTTCCGGGTACAGTTTTTCGACCACCAGCGTAACTTCGGCGTGCGCTACACGCGCATGATTTCTGCGCATATGACGTCGGAGACTTCGTTGAGCTACATCCGCAGCACACCATTTTTCCCGGCAGTCAATCACACCCAACCCGGAATTACCTTCGCCGACGGGTTGTACCAGCCCTACAACCAGCCGGCCGGATCGATCTTTGGCTCGTATAGCAACCTTTATCAAATCAAGCAGGATTTCACCTGGATCCATCGATCCCATGGGTTTAAATGGGGAACAGAGATACGGGTGAATCGCGATTCGACGATCTTCGGAGTGAGCCCCAACGGTCTGTATGAGTTTGGGGGTGGTAAAGCTTATTCACCGCAATTGATAACGTCGGCGAGCGGAACGCACGACATTCAGGTGGGCCAACCGCTGCCGGACTCACTGACCGGGCTGCTCACGGCGACGCCCTATTCCTACAACGTCATGGCAGCGGCCAGCATTACACCGGTCGGCGGCAAGTTCAATGAAGCCGGAGTGCGGCGCGAAGCGTACAACGTCTATTTTCAGGATACGTGGAAGGCCACGCCACGCCTCACCGTGAACTATGGATTACGCTACGAGGTGAACAGCCGCATCCACGAAGCGACGAAGCGGACATCGCTGCCAATTTTCTTAGGAGCGGATGGGAAGACGGTGCCATACTCGGACCGCAACGCGATTCAAAAAGAAATCATCAACCCGCAACCGCCGTACGATCAGGACTGGAACGGCTGGGGTCCGCGGTTCTCGCTCGATTACGGATTGAGCAAACACACAGTGCTGCATGCCGGAACTGCGATCACCACCCTGGTTCCGAACTTGTGGCAGGACAATTCACTGACGGCGGCGATTCCCTACGTTTTTGCACCTTCGATTTACGCTCAGCCGACTGAGCCGATTAATTTCCAGAACCAGTTCGTTCCACTGAACCTGCCAACTGCTTACAACGTCCAGGGACAGCCGATCTTTGCGACGGGGCGAAGCCAGGACGTGCCGGCGAACACGGTGTTTGATTACGTGCGATTCCAAAACGACCTGAATGCGCTGGCGCCGGGGAACGTGCAACTGCTCAGCATCTATGGCATTGCGAAAGACTTTGGCAACGGCTACATCGGAAGCTGGACCGCTGGCGTCGATCACGATTTTCGCGATTTCAAACTTAGCGCCTCGTATGTGGCGACGGCGGGAATTCATCTGCCCAGGTTTTATGACCCGAACGGTTACGGCGGCGCTTGTGCCGGGTTTGCTCCATTCACACAATTCGATACCGAATGTCATGCCATCGGAGGGTTCGGGCCTGAGACCATCATGACCAATGGTTCGCACTCGTCTTATCATTCGTTACAGACAAGCCTGACGAAGAACTCGGCGCGGCTCGGGCTGGGATTGCAGGCGAGCTATACGTACTCCAAGGCTCTCGACGATACGAGTTCTGTGCTGGGCGGGCTGCTCGGGACGTCCGGAACCGTCCTGCAGACGGGGCCGCAGAATCCGTTTGATCCATCGGCCGAGAAGGGCCCGTCGACCTTCGATGTGAAGCACGTGTTTGCCGCCAGTGTGATTCAATTGCTGCCGTTCGAGAAAGTGAGTTTCCTGCGGCCCCTGGGGCGAAGCGTCACCCGAGGCTGGCAGATTCTGAATATCACGACCCTGACAACGGGATCGCCGTTTACGGTGTACTCGGGCGTGCAACAGACGGGAGCGGGGCTGGGCGGAGCAGATCGTCCGGATCTGGTTTCGATGCCGCAACTTTCAACGAGTAGGGCAGTGCGGGACGATTATTTCGGACTGGGCAAAGACAACATATCTTTCTTTAATGTCCCCATCAATATTCCGGGCGGAACCGGCCCGCACAGCGGACGCTTTGGCACTCTCGGGCGCAACACTTTCCGGGGACCGGCTTTTCATGACTTCGACTTTGCACTCGTCAAAGACACTCCATTCGGACATCGCGGAAACTCGGAAATGGGAACGCTCGAGTTCCGCGCGGAATTCTTCAACATCTTCAATATCGTGAATTTCGGATTGCCGTCGAACATCGTCAGCGGGAGCGGGTTCGGGATCATCAGCAAGACCGCCGGGTCGTCGCGGCAGATTCAGTTTTCCCTAAAAGTAATCTACTGAGCTGGGATGGACCGGAGACACCGAGTCATCGAGGATCATAGCTCCGTCCACGAGCAACCTTTTCAGTTGAGAATTCCTTTTCCAGCCACTGGTAGCTTCTCGGGGAAAGTGATCCTTCGACTGCGGTTGTTCTTTGCGCTGGTCGCACAAAGAACAATCCTCGCTCAGGATGACAGGGTTGCTTGCATCCTTTATTGCTATTGCGAGCTTGCGCGACGGAGAATTTGTACCTCAAGTGGACGCAAACTCACCCGAATCAGGTGCAGCGGACCTGTACCGATGGAGCCGTCCACTTCCTGCACTGTTGCTGCTCCTTGGGGAATCACGTGGACTGGTTGCGGAGCCTGCGGTCCGGCCTGATTGCTGTACAAGACGTCAAAGGCATCGCCTTCCGTACTCAGCATGACTTCCACGATGACGTCGAGTTGTTGCGCCTGCGTGGGGTTTGTATTCGCGGCGACGACGACCTCCTGATCATTGAGAATGCGAGAAAACGCGACCACTCCCTGAGGAAATCCGGAGACGCCAAAGGTTACGCCATCGCCCGAGAGCGGACGAAAATAGAAGCGTCCGTAACGCAACGCAGATTGTTTCGCACGCACGGCGGTGATCTGTTGAATGTGCTGGTAGAAGCTGTTCTGTTCGTCAAAGCCGGGGCCGCCCCAAAGCGCTTCGCGCACGGCAGGGTCGCTTCCGGCGCCATGTAATCCCTGCTCAGTTCCATAGTAAAGGCATGGGATGCCCGGAAGGGAGTACAGGCAGGCGAGTCCCAAAGTCACCTGATCGTCAAACTTCGCAGGGTTCGCGGGATCGACGAAGCGGATGCGCTCTTTCACGTCGTGATTGTCGAGGAAGGTAACGAAATAACGAGTAGCGTCGCCGTGAGAGCTGAGTACACTGGCTTCGACATTTTTGCGGCTCTGGTACATACCGACGACGGCAGTGGGCGCAGCGAATCCTTTTACGACCGGCTTGAGAGTGTTAAACAATGGATAATCGAGCGCTGCGTCGACGCCGACCAGTTCGCTCCGATCGCTGGTGTTTCGTCCGATGAATCTGGCGATGTCTTGTTCAGCGTTGGAATCAAAAACCTCTCCGAAAGTGAAAAAATTCTTCTTGCCGATGCTCAGAGCAAATTCGCGGACCGAGTTTCCAAAAAGGCGGGGAAGGTCGCCCTTTAGATAACGCAGCGTATCGATGCGAAAGCCGTCGATATCAAAGCGGGCGATCACATACTGGTAAGCGCGAATCAGGAAGCGCTGGGCATCGGGATCGGCCGTCACCAGTTGCTTGAGAACGCTGAAATCCCCGATGGTGTCGTCGCCATTGCCATCCGGAGTGCCTTGCCGCCGGAAGAACTTGTTTTGCTGCAGCTCTGAAGGCCATACGACTGCGTCCGGCGATGGGTTGGGAATGGTGGCAACGTCGGGGAAGTCGGGCCTCACAGCGCCGGTTTGGTCGCGCCATTGAACCGGCTGCGGTGAGGAGTGAAAGCTGGACTGCGCGCCCTGGTTATTGATGCAGAACTGGTCTGCCGGATCGCATTGGTAGGCAAATGCATTGCCTGTGTGGTTCAAGACGATATCAAAGATAACGAGCAGGTCTTGCTGGTGCGCCGCATCCACGAGCGCGCGCAGTTCGTTGTCAGCGGCAGTGGGATTGTCGGCGAAGCGAGGTTCTGCGGCAATGAAGTTGTGAATACCGTAGCCGTGATAAGAGTTTGGATCGAAGGAGAAATTTTTCAGCACCGGACTCAGCCAGATCGCGCCAGCTCCGAGATGCTTGATGTAGGGAAGTTGTTGCAGCACGCCAGAGAATTTTCCGCCCTGGAATCCGGAAAAGGTGGGGTCGTCGAATGGCTGGGGTGGCGGACCGTTGGGGTTATTGAAGCGATCGAGCATCAGGAAATAGATCCAGCGGTCGCGCCAGTCTGCGGGCGAAGGGAAGGCAGCGGCGGCGGGATTGGGTGGACTGACAGCTTGGTCGAGAATCGCCTGAAAATCAGGAGCGAACAACGAGGTCGGCACAACGCACCTCCGGCAGAATTTCGATGAGGGGGGAAGTCGGAAGGGGCCCATCGGGATACTAACTCGTTCGGGCCTGATGGCGCAGAATCGTGCCAAGTGTTCGGAAATTGGAACGCGAAGGTTTAGCCGATTTTGTGATGGTTTGGAGAAAGGGGTCGAGCTTCGCTCGACAGGCAGCCGAGGCGGCTGTCGTTACGCGTACTAGTCGCCGCTGGCGTGGTTCTGGGTGGGCACCAGCACCAGACGCGGGCGAGCCGGAACCGGCTCCGGTTCCGACGGATGACGGAACGTGCTCAAGATCCCGAACACTGCGATGTAGGCGGCGAGGATGCCGAGGCTGACGGACGCGATCACGGTGAAGCAGAGGACTAGGGGCATCAGGAACGAAATCACGGTCTTAAGACCCTTCTGAATAATGTCTGCTGAAGCTGGCTACTTCGTATCGGTAAGTCTCAACTCTCAACAGACCAGCGACCGTCTTCAATCTACCTGCGTTGACGCTCCGCGCTGTTGACGACTAAGATACGGAGTAGAGCTGTGCATTCCTACTTTCGGACAATTCTGGTGACCTGTCGACATTACGGAAGGGAAGTCACCCTGGGCGAATGATGGCCATTACCAAGATCTCCGTCCGGGGCGCCCGGCAGCACAATCTGAAAAACATCAACGTTGAGATCCCGCGGAATACGCTTACGGTGGTTACTGGCCTGAGCGGGTCGGGCAAGTCCTCGCTCGCCTTTGACACGATTTATGCCGAGGGCCAGCGCCGGTATGTGGAGACTTTGTCGGCCTATGCCCGGCAGTTTCTGGACCAGATGGAACGGCCGGATGTTGATGCAATTGATGGACTTAGCCCTTCCATCTCGATCGAGCAGAAGACCACGAGCCGGAGCCCGCGGTCGACCGTCGGGACGATCACCGAAATCTACGACTATCTTCGCCTGCTGTTCGCTTCGATCGGGGTTCCGCATTGCCCCAAGTGCGGACGCGCGATCAGCCGGCAGTCGGCCGACCAGATTGTCCAGAGGGTCATGGTCCTGACGCCAGAAGACCGTGTCATGGTCATGGCTCCCATCGTCCGAGGGCGCAAGGGTGAGTTCAAGAAGGAGATGGAGACGCTGGTCAAGCACGGTTACACGCGGGCCCGCGTTGACGGCGAGTTGGTCAATCTGGACGATGATGTCGCCATCAATCTCGACAAGCGGAAGAACCACACGATTGAAGTGGTCATTGATCGTCTGCTGGTGAAGCCGGGCATTGAGCATCGGCTGGAGATGTCGATCGGTCTTGCCATGAAGTTGGCCGGGGGGCTGGTGCAGGTTGCGGTGGTGGGCGGCGAGGAGCAGCTTTACTCGGAGAAGCTGGCTTGCCCGGACTGCGGCATTAACGTTCCGCAACTGGAGCCGCGGTCGTTCTCGTTCAACAGCATGTATGGGGCTTGCCCGGAGTGCCATGGGCTCGGAAGTAAATATGATTTTGATCCCGCGAAGGTGATCAACGACTGGTCGAAGCCATTGCTCGACGGAGGACTTGGGCCGGGATCGGCATCACAGAATCTGATTCACCAGTTACAGGTGGTGGCGTCGGCGTATGGCATCGATCTCAGCACCCCCTTTGAAAAGCTTCCGGAGAAGATTCAGGATTTCCTGCTCAATGGTGAGCAGGGGCGGGGCGGGAAGACCGGGTTCCACGGAATCTTTGGATATCTCAAGCAGAATCTGGAGGAGTCGACTTCAGAGGGATATCGCGACTGGCTGATGGATCACATGTCGGCCACCGAATGCCCGGCATGTCATGGCAAGCGGCTGCGACCGGAGAGCCTCGCAGTGAAAGTGAGCGGGATGTCGATCGCCGACTTCACGGCGATGCCAGTGGCGCGCGCGCTCGAAACGGCCCAACGCATAAAGTTGGCGGGCCGCGAGGCGTTGATCGCGGGACGGGTCATGCATGAAGTGGTCGAGCGGCTTCAGTTCTTGTATGCCGTGGGGCTCGGGTACATTTCGCTCGATCGCTCGGCTGCGACTTTGTCGGGTGGGGAAGGGCAGCGGATTCGGCTGGCCACGCAGATTGGATCGAAGTTGCGCGGAGTTTTGTACGTGCTGGATGAGCCGTCGATCGGGCTGCACCATCGCGACAATGGGCGGTTGCTGAATGCGCTGGAGAATCTGCGTGATCTGGGCAACACGGTATTGGTCGTCGAGCACGATGAGGAAACGATCCGGCGGGCGGACTACGTGGTGGATCTCGGTCCGGGGGCGGGGCGGCACGGCGGCGCGCTAGTGGCGCATGGGACGCCAGAGGAGATCATGCGCGAGCCGAACTCGCTTACGGGAGCATACATCTCGGGCAGGACGCAAATCGAGATGCGTCCGGAGCGGCGGCAGAAAAATGGATCGGCGCTCACGATTCTCGGCGCGAAGGAAAACAATCTCAAGAACCTGGATGTGACATTCCCGTTGGGCGTGATGACTGTGGTCACGGGTGTTTCGGGTTCGGGCAAGTCAACGCTGGTCAACGACATCCTGTATCGCGTCCTAGCGCGGCAACTTTACCGATCGCGCGAGAAAGCCGGGGAGCATAAGGCGATCTCGGGGGCGGAGAATATCGACAAGGTGATCCGCATCGATCAATCCCCGATCGGAAGGACGCCGCGGTCGAATCCGGCAACCTATACCGGA